>ONYN01000157.1 GCA_900322085.1 uncultured Eubacteriales bacterium
CATTGTCGTCCTTTTTACCCTCGGCACCCACATGAAGCGGAATATACATTTCATCCTCAGGCATGCGAAATGACTTATGCGTCGCAACTATAATCTTTACCTTTTTGCCCTCTGCCATGTTTTCTCCTCTCATGCACAATGCCTCAGCCACCTCCCGCAGCAATCAGCCTAACTGATCATCCTCACTAACACAAATCATAGGTATAATTTTACTAAAAAACCACCAAGAAATCAACCCAATCGACAGATTATTTAAATACAATAAAAAAATCAGTCAATTATACATTTTAAACCAAAGACTAAGAAAAAATTTGTATATATTCATTTGATTGTCATTGTATATCTTTATTGATTATACCACATATCTGCAAAAACTTCAACTTGCCAGACAGCCTTTATGTGTATTTTTAACGATTTTTTGAGCAGAGAATAAAAAACCCGGGCAGAATACGTAAATATTCTGTCCGGGATTAGTGGCAATATGCTTACGCAAACAGGCTCATCCCATTGCGGCCACTGTAGCAGCGGCCTGAGCAGGATCCTTTTCCGCCTTTTTAAGTGAGTATTTTGCACGATACTGGTCGACCAGTTCGTCAGAAAGACTGTTTTTGAGTTCATCACCAAGATTGTCCACATGAATACTGTAACTTTCGTCGTGAGCCTCGATCATCGCAAATATCACCTTGGAGCAGTGAACAGCGATTCTCTCGAAGTTGGTGAGAAGTTCATTGAATTCCGTACCCTGCTTGATGGTACATACGCCTGATTGCAGACGTTCAACATGATGCACCTCCGCTTTGCTGCAAAGCGAACGTATCACCATAGTCAGTGCGGCGACTCTGCCATCCGTGCGCCAGCGATTGTGAATGAAATCGTCCACAGTAATTCCGACTATCTCAGTTACCGCGCTTTCCAGAATATCAAGCTCAGCCTGGGCATCCTTGGAATACACAATGCCGTTCTCGCTCTTTTCCTGGGCCACGTAGGTTATGATCATCGCGTGGTCAGTAAGACGCTCCAGATATGACAGCGAATGGAGATACTTGAATACGTTGGCACTCTGTTCCTTGGTAAGCTCGCTTTTGGAGAGCTTCATCAGATAGGTGCCGATGCTGTCTTCATAGAGGTCGCCGAGCTTTTCGTAACGCTCTACCTTATGGAATTTCTCCTCATCGTAATCCCTGAGCAGATCAAAGCAGGACTGAATACTCTTCTGCGCGGTAAGCGCCATATCGTACACAGCCTTCTGGGACTGGGAAATGGCAAGCGCGGGATACGGCAGGAAACGCTCATCCAAAGCAATCGGCTCCATGACAGAACCTTCGTCTTTTTCAGGCTTGTCCTTGATAAGCATACATGTAATCCTGTCGATAGGTGCAATGAACGGATACAGCACTACCACATTGAAAAATCTGAAGATCGTATTTACCAGCGCAACGGTTACGGTGCTCATCGTCATTGTGGTGAACGAAAAATGAATGAAAGCGTCCAGTATGTAAAATACCGGTGCGCACACTACCACTCCCAGAACCGAAATGATCAGATAGACCCACGCCGTGCGCCGTCCCTCGGTGTTGGCACTGATGGATGAAAGCAGCACGGGAAGTGCCGCACCTATGGAAATGCCCAATATAATAGGCAGTGCCGTGTTGAAATCAATGGCTCCGGTAACTGTGAGCGCCTGAAGAATACCCACCGACGCGGAAGCACTCTGAAGAACGGCGGTAACCAATATACCCACCAGAATTCCGATGATCGGGTCGGAGAACATAGTGAGGATTTCAATGAAAGCCGGGCTTTCCTTAAGAGGGTCGACCGAGCCGCTCATTGTTTCCATACCGACCATAAGCACGACAAAGCCAAGCATAATATCGCCCACATTGTCATACTTCTTTTTGAACATGCGAATGAAGATACCCACAAGTGCGATAATGCCGGTCAGGGTCGCGGTAGACAGCAGAGAAATCCAGCCGTCGCCGCCTCCCACTTCAGAGAGACATATCACCCAGCCGGTAACGCTCGTGCCGAGTATGGCGCCGAGGACGATCGGAATAGACCTGCGGAATTTCATCATGCCGGAGTTTACAAAGCCGACCGCCATTACCGAGGTTGCCGACGAAGACTGGATGATTGCCGTAACGCCGGTACCCAGCAGCAATCCCTTCAACGGCGTATCTGTCAGCTTGGCAAGCAGAAGCTCAAACTTGCCGCCAGCCGTTCTTTTAAGGCCGTCACCCATAAGAGACATACCAAAAAGGAACAGCACCATCCCGCATAAAAGAGAAAATAGATTTGAAATATTCATCTTGTCACACTCTCATCGGATTCTTTTTGATTCGATAATATCAAACGACTCTGTCCCTATGATTGTAGCATAATGACAAGGCTATGTCAAGAAAGAATGCATTTTTGTACACATAAAAAATAAAAAATATAGCCATGTCTCAGTCCAGAAGCGCAAGCAATTCTTCCCTGCTCATGCTTCCGATGCCGCCGGTATTGCCGCTGAGTATTTCGTCGGCAAGATTCTGCTTGGTTTCCTGCAGTTCCAGAATCTTTTCCTCTACGGAATTCTTGGCAATAATCCGATAAACCGAGACAATCCGGGTCTGCCCTATGCGATGCGCGCGGTCAGTAGCCTGATTCTGCGCGGCGACATTCCACCACGGGTCGTAATGAATCACCACATCGGCACCCGTCAGATTGAGTCCGGTACCTCCCGCCTTGAGTGATATCAGAAATACCGGTGTGCTGTCGCCGTTGAATTTCTGCACCAGTTCAAGGCGTTCCTGCTTTGGCGTGCTGCCGGTGATTTTATAATAGGCGATTCCCTCATCTGTGAGATCTTTTTCCAGCAGTTCGAGCATCGAGGTAAACTGCGAAAACAGGAGTATTTTGTGTTCGCCCTCGATGGCACTTCTCACAAGCTCCAGACATGCCGTACGCTTCGCCGATTCGCCTTTATAATCCTCAAAGATCAGAGAAGGATCACAGCATATCTGTCGTATGCGGGTGAGCTCGGCAAGTATCTGAATCTTGTTTTTGCTGACCGAGGATTGGTCACTGCTTTCCAGTATGCCCTTCATGTGAGCAACCTGCGCGTCGTACAGTCTGCGCTGCTCCGTGTCAAAAGCGGCATAGCGCACCTCCTCCATCTTGTCGGGAAGGTCTTTGAGCACATCGTTCTTAAGCCGCCGCAGTATAAAAGGAGACGTCATGCGCCTGAGCTTCTCGGCGGCCTGCTCATCGCCTTTTTTTGCAATCGGCAATTCAAGCTGTTCGCGAAATGTCTCGTATCCGTACAAAAATCCCGGCATAAGATAATCAAATATACTCCACAGCTCGCTCAGACGGTTTTCTATCGGAGTGCCTGTAAGCGCAAATCTAATGCGTGAACTTATCACCTTGACCGCCTTGGCGGCGGCCGTGGAGTGATTCTTGATGTACTGTGCCTCGTCGATCACCTCATAATTGAATGAAAGATTCTCATACAGCGCAATATCCCTTTTAAGCAAATCGTAAGACGTCACCGCAACATCATAATTCCCGATACGGGCGATTATTTCTGCACGCTCAGATTGATTGCCCGCCACGGCAACGGCATTCAACTCAGGTGAAAACCGAAAAAACTCCTCCAGCCAGTTGTAAATCAGCGAAGCCGGACAGACTACCAGCGATACGCCTTGAACGCCCTCTGACTTTGCCGCGGAAAGAACCGAGATGATCTGAAGGGTCTTACCCAGACCCATGTCATCGGCCAATATGCCTCCGAAGCCGTATTTTTCAAGCGTTCGCAGCCAGCGATGGCCAAATATCTGATAATTGCGCATGATCCCCTGTAAATGCTCCGGCACTTCAAAATCCGACTCACTGACCGTCTTGAATTCCTTGATAATCTTTTTGAAGTACGAATCGCGCTTTATGCTTAGTGAATTGCATTTTTCCACCATTCTGTCCAGATAAAGCGCACGGTAAGCCGGCAGCCTTACGCTGCCTTTGGCAAACTCAGCTGCTGTGACCCGAAGGGTGTCAAGCATATCGCTAAGCTCGGCAACGCTTTCGTCCATATCCACAAAAATGCCGTTTTTCAGCCTGTGATAGCGCTTTTTCTTCCGGTAGCTTTTCAGTATATCCGCAAGCTCCTTTACCGAAAGATCATCGGATTCAATCGAGAGGTTCATCAGATCACCCGAAACCGACACCCCAACATTGATCGGAATCTTTTTCCGTATGTTCATTGCCTTGAATCGGTCGGTACAGTTCACTTCGCCCAATACCAGCAGCTGTCCAACGCCTTCGGACAATATGCGATAGGCAGCGTCGTCGCTGTGCTGACAGACAAACAGATCCTGCTCCCCGTCGTGCTCAGGGAAATATTCCCTCACAATATCCAGCGCCTCCGCTTCACGGCGGATATCCCGCAGTGTGCTGTGAGAGCCGCTTTTGTTCATGCCGTCGGAAAGAGAAAAGCGGCTTGCTCCATATATTGCCTCCGCCCCGCATGTCATAAGACCGTTTTCTGCATCCAGATAAAACGCAAACTCCGCCTCCGGAGGCAAATATCTGCCTATTTCTTCGGCATCATGCTCCCGCACTTCAATGATCTCGCGCAGCTTCGGCAGCACACTGTAACAGAATTCCGCCATATTGTTCCTGCCGACACTGAACGAGAATTTTCCCTTGCCGAGAAGCACATAGAGCGGAGAAAGCTGCTTGTCGGTCTCGGAAGAAATACGGCACAGTCTCTTACCGTCAATGAAATAATGATGCTCAGAGCCGGCGATGAATTCCGGCGCTTTTCCTGATGCGGAAATTCCGTGAAACACTCCGTCGCTGTCAACATCTCTGCGGACGTCCAGTGTGATCTCCGGAGACGCGATGCATAGCTGAAGCCTGGATTTGTTTTTCTCTTTGCCAATCACATCCGTAAAACTGATTTCGGTTATCTGCGCCGCGTGCATAGCGTCAAATAATTCGTCAATACGGCTGCCGTACAGTTCTACACGGCTTTTTACGATCTCCGAGTTCTGAGGGTATGAATAATATCTGCCTCTTCTGTCATTTTCGCGTATTTTTGCATCGCTCACAATATCCTTGACAAAGCGGTATATCGCACTTTCCTTTTCCTTTATTGTATCACGGGAAAAATTCAAATCAAGCTTGCCGAGGGACATGACGGATTTTTCCTCCACAATGCTGACAAATTCGGTCATATCCCGTATCACATACATCTTCTCCGCACCGGCGCGAAGGGTCATGTAATATCTTCCGTTATCTCTGACAAGCTGAGGTTCAAGGCATACCTCCCTGCTCCTATCGATCAGGCTGCCGGAGGCACGGTCGGTACGGAAGGAATCGAGCAGCTTCATTCCCATTCCGCTGGTGGAATCGGCGACATTCGGGTCACGGCTGAGCTGTTCTCCCGCTGCCAGCAGCAAGGCAAGTATGTATTGATTGGGTTCGAGTCGATCACCGTGATATATAATGCCTGCCGATCCGAATCCCATTACGTATTTCTCGCATCCGCTTTCAATTATGCCGTTACGGTCAAATGTCACGTTGACCACACAGTTATAGCTGTCGTGGTAAATTCCGTAAGCCTCACATATCATGCCGTCATCTTTTTCCTCATCGAGATACCCAAAATGGAGATTTACATCGGTCATTCTGTTCTCTTTGAGCAGATTTAAAGCCCTTTTGTATGTTTCATCATAAATTATCATTCCGCGTGTGATGCGGCGCATGTCGAAATACAGGTAGCTGTTTTCATCAACTTCACTGTACATTCGCTCAAAGGGATTTGATTCCACCTCCGTTTTTTCCTGCGTCAGCTCATACTCTTCCACTGCGAACAGCACCGCCGCAATATGTTTGCAATAGTATCCCGAACGGCAGTGCGGACAGTCGCAATTCGCCGAATACAACGCTCCGTCCTTTTCCTGTACGGTAACACTGTAAAGCCTGGAACCCAAAACCGAAGCAGTGAAAATGTCCCCTATTCGCTTAAGGCTCACGACTTTTTTTCGTCTGAAATAATCCAAGCCTCTTATAAGTATTGATTGTGAAAATTGATTTCTCCAAATCATTTTTCAAGCCTCCGTCATCAGCGGTAATAAGAAGTAAAACATTGAAAATATAGTATAACACATTTACGTAAAAACATCAAGCTACAGAGAATAAAAAGATTTGGTGCGGAATCTTCTAAACATCTTGACAATGACAGGTCTTTGGTATTATAATCAACATATCGGAAAATTCACGCAACCGCCTGAAATCAGGCGCTCTCCGATTAAATGCATATTTTTCCCCTGTCAAGGAGGACAATTGAATTATGATCAGAGTTTTTGTAGATTCGGGCAGCAGCATAAAGCAAAACGAAAAAAAACATTACAACGTTGAGATTATTCCGCTTAAGATTTTGCTTAAGGACAAGGAGTACAGCGACGGAATTGACCTTTCAATGGACTACTTTTATTCCAAACTGATTGACGAAGGCATTTTCCCCAAAACTTCGCTTCCATCGCTTGAGGAAACAGAGCAGAAGATTATGGAATTTGTCAACCAGGGTGACGAAGTGATCATTCTGCCAATCTCATCGGGTATCTCAGGCACATACAACACATTCCGCATTATGTTTGAGGATCACCCACAGGTGCGGGTAATCGACACAAAAACGGCTGTCGGAGGAATACGTATTCTGGTGGAGGAGGTCAACAAGTACCGCGACCAGAAGCTTGACGTTATTGTTGAAAAGCTCAATGAGCTTATTCCGCGCATCAGGGTTGCCGCTATTCCTGAAACACTGGAATATCTCCATCGCGGAGGCAGACTCAGCAAAACAGCCTATGTCGCTGGCAGTCTGGCTCAGGTAAAGCCGCTGATCACCTTTGAGGACGGATACGTCAAGGTGCTGACCAAGGCAATCGGTCTTAAGCGTGCCATGATCACTCTTGCCAAACTGGTGGAAACCGAGTGCGATCCGTCGTACTCTATCATTCCGTCATACACTTATTCCAACAAGAATCTTATTGAGCTTATTAAAATGACAAAGCATGAATTTTTAGCCTCTATGGGACATCAGGACAATCTCGATCCGGCAATTGCCTGTCATTGGGGACCGAATGCCTTCGGCTACATCTTTGTACGCAAGTAATACCAGTCACTATGCAAGCCGTTTCATAAAAATTTTACCTCCTGTGGAGAAACAGTCTTCCGCAGGAGGTTTTTTTATAATTTGTGCTCTTAGAGCCTGCCGACGTATCTCGGCGCGTACTGATTGCGCCGTCAGATTTTTCGCCAGATGTAGGGAATTTGCCGTAGCCATACTGTCG
>ONYN01000215.1 GCA_900322085.1 uncultured Eubacteriales bacterium
AGCAGTGAATTCATATTGGGCATATCCGGCATCAGCGATGATGAAAAAATGAGCAGGGTGCGTGATTGGGTCTGACTGCTCAGGTAAGCGTCTATCTTGGCCACTTGTGCGCGGCTCATGTCTGTCGTCGGTGCGGCCATCATAACGATGTCAGCATCGTCGGGCAGTTCTTCCTTGCGAATATCGACCACCTGAACATCATAACCGTTAAGCTCCAGCACCGAAATAAAATCTCCGCTGTTGCCGTCCACGTTAAGACCGTCCACAAATGCTACAACAGGCGTTTTGTCCAGCGTTACAGTCTTTATAAGAGAGGTCATGTATGTCTCGGTATAGGATTGCGCAACCGAAGTGCTTTGTGTGGTGCTGTCGTAAGAAGAATAATCCGATGACAGCGAAGGAAGCATTTCATAGAATGAAGTGACTCTTGTACGCCTTGCGGACTTGATGACAATTGAATAATAATCCAGCACATCGCTGTATTCCGGAAATTGCAGCACATACGCCGGCATCTTGCTCAGATCAACATAATTGATGGTTATGTTATCGTTAAGCTGCGGGTAACGCCTGATGATTTCGTGTGCAACCGGTATCTGTCCGTATTGATCTGTTGTCAACGCTCCCGCCGTCTTGCATTGGGCTTCGGTGGCGAGAATGTCTATCTCTACTCGTTCGTCTATGCCCTTTATCAGCCTTTCGGTTTCGGCGGTAAGGGTATATCGCTTGTCGTCAGTCATATCTATACTCATAAAGGAGTATCTGTCCTTCATCTTCATAACCGCCAGATTCAGCAGCACAACAAACACGAAGAAAACAACCGTCATAACCGTTGCCATTGTGCCATGACGGAACCGTGTACTGGTGCGTATCAGGTAAATGGTATTTTTCAAGCTTGCGGCAAAGTCCTTGCATTTGCCGTTGTTCTTACTCTTTTTGACTGATTGGTCTTTTGATGTTTTTTTACTGTCTTTCATCAACTTTTCACTCATTTTATTCACCTCGTTTTGTCAGCTCCAGCGACGCTTTTCCAGCACCCGCACGGTCAGAAATATGAATGACGCAGCTATGCTGACAAAAAACACAATGCTCGAAACATCCAGTATTCCGCTTGTGAAGGGCTTGTATCTGCCCACAAAAGAAACATTGTTAACCAACGCTACCACAAGCTCATTGTCCGTGACCAGCGGAATAACGTCAAGTATGATAAAAATGGTCGCTATCGAAAAAGAACCCATTCCCGCTACAAACTGACTTTCGGTCATGGACGAGATGAACATTCCAACCCCGATGAATGCCGCGCCAAAAAGAATCGCGCCGAAAATATTGCCTATGATCAGCGCCCACGATGGCGAGGTAAAAAAGCTGAACACCACAGCGTATATCAGCGTGAATAATGTGCAGCCGGTGTAAATTGTAAGTGATGCCAAAAATTTTCCCAGTACAAGCGGCGTGATATTGACCGGTGATGTCAGCAATATCTGATCGGTTTTATACTTGCGTTCCTCGCTGAAAAGACGCATGGTAAGCAGCGGAAGCATCAGCAGCACAATGTTGAGCATGCCGTAATAAATCTGCGGGAATTCCGATGACTGTCCGACTGACAGTACCGAATTGAAATACATTCCACTGAAAAACAGGTATATCGCACAGAACAAATAACCTATCGGAGAGCGAAAACACGCCCACAGCTCCCTCTTATAAATAGCTTTCATTGGATTAGACAGCTCCTTCTCACTTTTTGTCCTTATTGTCGACCAGCGACATGAAAATATCCTCGAGAGAATAATCCCTGCGGCGGATTTCAATTAAAGGCAGCTTTTTGGCGGCAAATGCAAAAAATATATCAGAACGTGCGTTACCGGCAGACGATACGCTCACGCTGAATTCCACCGTACCGTCCTGCTCCGAGATCTTGGAGCAGCGTTTGACCGTCTTGACGGAATTGAGAATCGACTGCACTTCGCCCGCGCTTCCGACCGCCTTGAGGATCAGTGAGTTGCCGTCGGTAAGTTTGTCACTGAGACTCTCCGCCGTGCTGTCCGCTACAAGCTTGCCATTATTGAGTACAATGATCCGGTCGCAGATCGCCTGTACCTCGCTGAGAATATGTGAGGACAAAATCACGGTGTGCTTTCTGCCTAGCTTCTTGATCAGATTGCGGACTTCTATGATCTGCTTGGGGTCAAGTCCCACAGTAGGTTCATCGAGAATCAGCACCGGCGGATTTCCCACCAGTGTCTGGGCAATTCCGACTCGCTGCCTATAGCCCTTCGACAGATTTTTGATAAGTCTTCCTCGAACCGCTGTGATTCCCGTCAACTCACATATTTCATTAAAGTGAGCTTCCTTTTTTTGCGTAGCGCCCTTCAACTCGTAGATAAATCCCAGGTACTCGTTCACCGTCATATCCGGATAAAGCGGAGGCACCTCGGGCAGATATCCCAGTTTTTTCTTTGCTTCGGTAGGCTGCTCAAGAATGTCGCAGCCGTCTATTGAAACCGTTCCCGATGTTGATGAAAGATACCCGGTTATAATATTCATCGCCGTACTCTTGCCCGCCCCGTTCGGCCCCAGAAAACCGGCTATTTGGCCTTTGCTTACCGAGAAGCTGACGTTGTCCAGCGCCACCGTCGCACCGTATTTTTTTGTCAGATGATTAACCCTAATCATTGCGTTCCCGCCCTTGCTGTTTTATTCCTGCTAATGCTATAAAAATATTTTCTTTAACATACCTTTTCAAGCATACCACCGGCTATTGATAAAAATGTGTCATGATTATAAATATACAGTAAAAAATGCATCCTATTCCTCTTCCGGCTCGGTCAGGTCAAATTCAGGTACATACTCCTCCGCTGCCGATGAAAGCTCCTGCTTGAATCCGTCTATTCCCAAAGCATCCGCCGTGTTCAACACTCTACGGTATTCACGCTCCGTCAGGCGGCGACCAAGCTCGGGAAAAACTGAAATATTCCCGGACGGCGTGTACTGACTCATTATGCTCACCAATGTGCCGCGCGGAAGTTCGGAGCTGATTTTCCTCAGCGCTGCCACCGAATTCCTGACATTTCCCGGCAGAACCAGATGACGAACGATTACGCCCCTCTTCATTATGCCGTTCTCTATGACATTGCCCCCCGAGGTCATACACATGAATTTGATTGCTTCAAGTGCGACAGACGGATAATCCCGGGCGGAGGCGTATTTAGCCGCCGTGTCCGGCAACGCGAATTTGAAATCCGGCAGCCAGATATCAATATATTCCTTAAGCATCCGCAGTGTCGATAATCTTTCATACCCGCCGCTGTTCCATACCGTCGGAATCCCCGGACGGTATATTTTCAGCGCACTTATAATGGCATCGACATAATGTGTCCCTGTGACAAAGCTGATGTTGTGCGCTCCCTGAAGCTCAAGACTGCGCATGATCCCGGCAAGCTTTTCCGCAGTTACGGCGCTGCCTCTGAGCGACGACGATATACTGTCATTCTGGCAGAATACACACCCGAGTCCACAGCCGGAAAAGAAGATTGTACCCGAGCCACAGCTCCCGCTAATGACAGGTTCCTCCCACATATGAAGTGCTGCTCTTGCTATTATTGGCATTCTTCCGCAACCGCAGAAGCCTTCTCCCCTGACCTTTCCTCTGGCAGCGCCGCACATACGCGGACACAGATTACATCTTTCCATACTCCCTGCTCCCGTAAACAAAACAGGCAGGCTGCGGCATGATTCGTGCCGTATCCCGCCGTTGAATTTTTTTTTTGAATCAACCAATCACGCGTTTGAAGCGGTTTCATTGTCATTGGGGACAAACTCTTCCCTTTCACGCTCCGGAACGTCTGCACCTTCGCAATTGCTCATCTCGTTGAGCGATATCCTATGATCAAGACCATCGTAAGTCATTTTTAGCGTGTGAGAAATGTTATATTCCTTGCCGCATATACCACAGCGATATTTCGCGTGATGCTTTTTATTCTTGCATACAAACCGCGTCAGCCGCTTCAAAAACATTCCACATTCCGGACATTCTGTCATAAGATTGCTGAATACGATCTGTTCATCATAAATATCCTGAAGATGATAAGACTTGAAATTCATTCGCTCATAAAAAATCTTATCCGCCTTGCTGGCAAACATTTCGTAGAGCTGCGGAGTGAACAGCTTGGCTACACATTTAGCGGTCAGCCGGCTGTCATTGAGGGCGCGATGAAGCTGGTCAGAACCAATTTCAATACCAACCTGCTCGGCAAAAGCCGAAAGACCCACCTGCTTGCTCAGCGAGATGTCAACAGCCTTCTGACAAAGCTGTTGGGCATCACAATAGTTTTTGATTATGTATATCTCATCGAGCATGTTGTATCGCTTAAGATTTTCATACAGCACACTGATATCGGAATTCCCCCACGACATCATACAATTGTCCTCAGTGCCAATCCAAGCCTTAAGCTTATTGAAAACGGTTATAAATCCGTCGGCGTTTTTAAGATCGTCATTGGTAATATGGGTCAGCTCTTTGATCCTTCCTCGCAGTTTTTTTGTTTGTCTGGGGTTTACCAAAGTCTGAAATTCACTTGTCACTGTCATACTGTCGTCCAGTGCAACCGCGCCGATTTCTATTATCTCGTCGAAATATCCCGCGTGAGTCATTGCGCCATTCCATTCAAGATCCATTATTATATACTTCATCAGACTGTACGATATCAAATGCCAATTTTCATTTCACTGAGAGAGGCAATCCTTTCTATAAAATGACATTACACAAAATGCCGCCTAAATATTTTACAACAATCAGACAACAAAATCAACCCTTATATGAAATATTGCTGATTTTATTTAATCCGATAAATCCTTGCGGCATTTTCAGCCGTAATCTCCAAGAGCCTGTCTGTGTCGATGTTTCTCAGTCCGGCAATCAATTCGGCCACACTTCTTATCATCCATGACTCACTGCGCCTGAATTCTCCATTCATACTCCGATAGGCCGCAGGGATCAGGTAAGGCGCGTCAGTTTCCAGCACAAGGCGGTCAAGTGGTACATATTTCGCAACTTCCACCGTCTTTTTCGCGTTCGGCATGGTTACAGAACCGCCAAGACCTATGTAAAGACCCAGTCTCACAGCCTCCTTGGCCAATTCCACACTTCCCGAAAAACAATGCATTACCCCCTCCGGCCTGTACTGGCGAAGAATATCGTAGGTATCTCCGTGCGCCTCTCGGTCATGAATAATGACAGGCAATCCGACCTTGTTGGCCAGCGCAAGCTGAGTTGAAAAGACTTCCTTCTGCCGCTGCTTATTGTCAGTGCGGTAATAATAATCAAGCCCCATTTCACCCAACGCCACCACTTTGTTGTCAGACAGCATTTTCTCCAGCCGATCTACCAATTCCTCGTGCCACATGTCGGCGTAATTCGGATGAATTCCAACCGCCGCGTAAACAAAATCGAATTCATTGGCAAGTTTCACGCATTTTTCGGCACTTTGAATATCCTCAGAGGGACAGACGATCGCGCAGACGTCCTGCTGATTATGAAGGCGTTCAAGCAACTCATTCCGGTCATTATTAAATTTTGTCGAATAATAATGCGCATGGCTGTCAAATATCATTCGCTATTCCTTCCTCCAAAACAATTCAAAAAACAGCAGGCACAGACCTCAAAAAGAAGCCGTGTGCCTGCTAAGAGCCTGTTTGTTCTTTGAGCCTGCTGAAGAATCATTACCGGTGGTCACCGTAGAAAAACAGCGCCAAGACACCGGGACCGGCATGTGCGCCGATCACAGGACCGATGTTGCCCCTTAGAATTCTTTTGACTCCCTTTACACGCTTTTTTATTTCGGATTCAAGATAATCCGCGTCGCTGCGGCAGCCGCCCTGACAGATCATGATCGTATCGTACTGATTGGTATATGTTTCAACCATTTTGTCAACCATAGCATTGAGCGAAGCCTTGCGCCCTCTGACCTTGGAAACATTGATGAGATGCCCTTCGTCATCAACATGCAAAACGGGTTTGATATTCAATGCCGAACCGACGATTGCTGTTGTGGCCGATACTCTGCCGCCTCTTTTAAGGTGATGCA
>ONYN01000160.1 GCA_900322085.1 uncultured Eubacteriales bacterium
GCAAGCAACTTGCTGTTGCTGTCATCAATTATACAGCTTCGGATAAGCCTTTTTGTCGAGCTTTTGCAAGATAACGGCAGTAGCGGCGGATGCAGCCGTCACAATCAGAATCAGCATCCACGCCCAGTGGGAGCCGGCGCGGTCATAAAGCTGTCCCACGCCCAGATCCATGCCGGAGGACACCGTGAAATAGGCCACGCTCATCAGTCCGTTAATCCGCCCGCGATGGCTCGCCGGAATGCGGGTGGAAACGTACGGCCCCGAAGAAAGCACGTCGAAGATTTCTCCCCATGTGAAGATGAGCATGGCCAGGTAGTAGCCGGGGACAAATCCGAGCAGCGTCAGGAAAACCGTATATCCCGCAAAGACGAGTATTCTTCCAGCGAGCATTTTGCCGGTATCGCGCATTTTGGCAAAGAATTTCGTGATGAGGGGGGTGAAGAGTACGACGGTGATGCAGTTGAGGCTGGAAACCGTTCCGAAGATGACCGCGCCGGCGTCGCCGTGAATAGCTGCCATATCGAGCGGCATGATGAAGGTGTACTGTGAGTAAGCTGCGGAATAGAGAGTGCCGCAGAGCAGGTAGAGCAAAAGCATCGGGTTCTCTTTGAACACCGTGAAGACGCTCGCGCCGTCTTTTTTCTCCTGATACGCCGCCTCCTCGCTGTTATCCTCCACGGGCGTAATGTCCTTGATGAGTACTGCAATCAGAATTGTCGAGAGGGCGATGGAAACGCCGCTGATGAGGAAGCTGAGCCACAGGTAATTCTGGAAGAGAAGACCTGCGATGGTGGGCGAGAGGACAAGGCCGAGATTGCCGCCGAGATAATCGAGAGAATAGGCGCGTTCCCTGTCCTTGGTGGTGGAAAGGTCGGCGAAGAGCGCCTCATACGCCGGATTTTCCACGCTCTGAAAGATACCCGCAAGGATAAAGAGCAGCACTGTGCCGATTCCAAGAGGAATCGCCGCGCTGATGAAAAAGCAGATAATGCTGACGCTGTCGCAGCACACGATAATCCACTTCTTGTTGAAGCGGTCGGCGATCTTGCCGCCGATGACATTGGCCGGCAGCATGACAACGCTCGAACCGACAAAGTAATAGGAGATTTCCGCCGCCGACAGCCCCAGCTTCTGGCTGAGAATCATGGTGAGAACCGGCCAGATCATGCTGCCCAAGCTTGTCACCATCTTGCCGAAGAAGAGAATGTAGATTTCCCGACGCAGCCCGCGGTATTGATTGAAGAGTTTCATTTCATTTCCTTTCCGATAAGCATTTCTATTTACGTTGTTGAATGATGCCTCGCTTTGCCATTATTTCCCTGAAAAACCTCAAGACAACCGCAGTTGTCAGAAAGGCGCAAAAAAACCGCGGCAATAAGCCACGGTTCAAACGTCTGAAAATTTTCCCGTCAGGATTAAAATGCACAAACCGAGGACATCATACAATATTCAATTACTCGATTCACTTTTTGATTGAGCATTGATGACACCTCGCTTTCTTTAAAATTTTTACATGCCAGATTATACCATATCCATCCGGCGATGTCAATATATATTTTTGTTTGTCTACAATACTAAAGTTTAAGCACGGCGACAACCTCGTCTCCGTCCATTTCACCGTTTTCGACAAAGCCAAAAGAGTGATACAGTTTTTTGGCAACAGAATTGCTTTTATGGCAGGTCAGAGCCACCCTGCCGGATGTCCCGAACGGTTTCGTCCTGATATAGCGGATCACCTGCTCCAAAGCGTCACCGCCGTACCCCTGTCCCTGCATGGATTCATCGATCATCATGTGCCAGATGTCATACTCGGGGACGTCATAATCATAGATCACCATGACATATCCGACCATTTTTCTTTTTGCATAGATGCCGAATGGCTGACATTGTTCTCTGTAAACATATGCCTGAGCCAGACTCCGGATCGGATGAGATACAAAATGCTCCTGCCCCGGTGCCAGTTTAAGGTGAAAAGCGTCAATAAAGTTATCCTCTGCAATTGCTCTGAGTTCTACCATTGTTTCCTCCATACATTCCGATGAGAGAGTGTTATAATTATTGGAGCCTGCCGACGTTTCTCGGCGCAAGCAGGCGTGAAGAGATGCGTCGGCAGGCTCTTATACACCGAATGGATCAAACCTCAAATGCCCACTTGCCCCGACGGAAGATGGGGACGGTCTTGCCGTCTCTTGTCACGGCGTCGATGTCCAGACCCTCGTAGCCAATCATGAAATCATTGTGCTCCATGGAATCGTTAATGCCCATGGCGCGGCACTCCTCGAGTGTCTTGTCCTCATAGCCGCGGATGGTGTTGGCAAAGCCCATGCCCAGCGCCAGATGGCAGGCGGCGTTCTCATCGAACAGCGTGCTGTAGAACAGCAGACCGGACTCGGAGATCGGGGAGTTCACCGGCACCAGCGCACATTCGCCCAGATAGGCGGCGCCCTCGTCCATGGAGATCATCTGCTCCAGAAGGGCCTGATTCTTCTCGGCCTTGACTTCGACGGCCTTGCCGCCCTCAAATCGGACGGAGAAGTTCTCGATCAGCTCGCCGTTGTAGCTGAGGGGTTTGGTGGCGTAGACGATACCATCGGCCTTGCCCCGCATGGGAGAGGTGTAGCACTCCTCGCTGGGAATATTGGCGTCAAAGGCCAGACCGCCGATTGTGGTCTCCTGACCGCCCAGGAAGGTTCCCTCGGGGATCATGCCAACGGTCAGATCGGTGCCGTTGTCGCCCTTGTAATGCAGCTCGGCAATGCCCAGGCCGTTGAGGTAGGCGCAGCGGTCATGCAGGTCCTTGTTGTGTGCCTCCCATGCCGCAATGGGATCCTCGGTGGCTCGGGAGGCTTTGAGAATCTCCTCCCAGAGCTTTTCGACAGCTCTGCCCTTGGGCAGCTCGGGGAAGAGCTTCTTGGCCCAGGCCACGCCGGGCACGGCGGCGATACACCACTGGTACTTGTTCTCCATCTTGTCATGATAGGGCTTGATGATGGGCCAGCTCTTCTGATCGGCCTTGGCGATCTTCTTCTGGTTGATGCCCTTCAGTCCGTCGGGGTCGACGGACTCCAGGTAGATGCGGCAGGGCAGGGTGTCCACATAATGCTGAAGACGCGCCTTCTCCCACTCCTCGACCCTGGCCAGGGTGGTGACGGTCTGGTGCCGGACGTGCAGCTTGTAAAGGGGCTGGTGACTGAACTCCACCTTAACGTATCTGGCTCCGGCCTTGTAGCACTCGTCCACCAGCAGCTCCGCGAATTTTGGCTGGTCAAGCTCACAGAAGACGATGACGTCCTGCCCCTTCTGGATGTTGACGCCCATGCGGGCGATTAATCTGGCGTAATTGCGAAGAATTGTGGCTTTCATGTTGTTTCCTCCTGCTATCGTGTTTTTCATCACGTAAAAGCGATGCCGCTTCGGGAAGAATCCCGCCTGCCGGTTGAAAAACCGGCGCAGCATCATCATTTTGTTTATTTGGTAATTTATTTTACCACAAAACTTTCATTTTTTCAACAATTTTTCGTAATTAATTCCATACTCGAAGTGCAAAAAAACCTCTTTTGCCGTATTGACAAAAGAGGTTTTACGATGGCTGCGGAACTAGGATTCGAACCCAGACAAACAGAGTCAGAGTCTGTCGTGCTACCCTTACACAATTCCGCAATATTCTTTTGATGCAGCCCGTTTTCTCCGGACGACTTATATAATTATATTCGGATTTTTGGATTTGTCAATAGGTTTTTGATATTTTTTTTGAGGAAAGCAAAAATTATAAAAAATATCAAAATATATTTCCAAAAACTGAAAATATATATAAATTTAACAATATCTATGTTGAATCCATCACTGTCAGGCATTATAATACATAATAATCCAATAAAAAATACATATCGGAGGAAATAAAAAATGTTTGACATATTTGACAAGGGCGTAGAGGAAGCCAAGCGTGACGTTTACTCCACGCAGGACGAACTGGAGGCAAGGCTTAGTGAGCTTCAGCGTGAGATGAAGGCGGCAGGCATACCCACCGTCGTGGTATTCGAGGGCTGGAGCGCTTCGGGCAAAGGGACCATGATATCCCGTCTGATCCGTTCGCTCGATCCCAGAGGCTTCAAGGTCTATTCCATGACCAAGCCCACCGACGAGGAAAAGCGCTATCCGGTCATGCGCCGCTACTGGCTGAATATTCCGTCCAATGGCAATATATCGGTCTTCGACCGCAGCTGGTATCGCTGCATCGACTTCAAGGATGGCAAGAAGCTTAAGGAGGAGGACGAGGGCAAGATATTCAATATCCTCGACTTTGAATCCCAGCTCACATCCGAGGGCTATCTGGTGATCAAATTATTCCTGCACATATCCAGCGATGAGCAGAAAAAACGCTTCAACAAGCTCAAATCCGTCAAGTCGACGGCGTGGCGAGTCAAGAAGTCCGACATCAAGCAGAATGAGAATTACGTCAAAGTCTACCGTATGCTCTGTGAGCTTTTTGACCGCACCAATACCCCTTCCGCACCGTGGCACATCATCAATACGTCCGACAAGGACACCGCAGCGGTGACGATGTATTCCGTGGTCATAGCGGCGATGGAACGCGCTCTGGAACAAAAGAGCCGTGGTCTTGCCATCAATCCCGAAGGCTCCAATGTCAAGTCGCCCACCCGTCCGCAGGTTTCTGTAGCCTTAAGCGACGTCGACCTTTCGCTCAAGGTGGCTGACAACGAATACAAAAAACGCCTTAAGAACCTCCAGGACAGACTGTTCGTGCTGCAAAACGAGCTTTACCGCCGCAAAATTCCGCTGATCATTGCCTATGAGGGCTGGGACGCTGCCGGCAAGGGCGGCAATATCAGACGCATTACCCAAGCGCTTGACCCGAGAGGCTACGAAGTAATTCCTGTTGGTTCGCCCACTCCCGACGAAAAGAACCGACATTTCCTCTGGCGCTTCTGGACGCGCCTGCCAAAGGACGGACACACCGCCATTTTCGATCGCACATGGTACGGCAGGGTGCTTGTGGAGCGAATCGAAGGCTTCTGCACAGAGGCTGAATGGAAGCAGGCCTATGACGAAATCAACCGTTTTGAATACAGTCTGTCAAAATTCGGCGCGATAGTGGTGAAATTCTGGCTGCACATCGACAGCGACGAGCAGCTTGTCCGCTTTACCGCCCGCCAGAACACCCCCTCGAAGCAGTGGAAGATCACTGACGAGGACTGGCGCAACCGCGCGAAATGGGGCGAATATGAGGTAGCTGTCAATGAGATGATCGAAAAAACCAATACCCCCAACGCCCCCTGGATTATAGTCGAATCCAACGACAAGAAGTACGCCCGTCTGCGCGCTCTGGAAGAAGTCATTGCCCTCATTGAAAAACGTCTCGCCGTAAAGGACGATTGATTTTCCGGAATACTTTGGCAATTGAAGAAATGTAACAATTAAACACTTGTAAATCACCGCCATGTTTGATATACTGAATGAATCGGATATTCTTAAACGGCGGTGATTTTTTTGGCGCGTCTGGCAAATCGAAAAAAATACCGGAAAAAGCGTGAGACCTTTCTCCAGTTTTACAACCGAACCTGTGACCGCGTGTTTGGCTATGCGTTTGAACGCTGCCTGAATCACAGCGACACAATGATTGTCTGCCGAGAGGCATTTATCGACATGTATTTTGACATATCCAACCTCCGGTCGGCTCCCAGTGTGGAATTCTGGCAGCGCAAGCAGGTGGACAAGACCCTGCGGTATCTGGTGCGCAAGGAAAAACTCAGCATGATTCACGAAAAGACGCTGGCCGATGTTCCCGACAGCCTGTCGATCGACGAGAAGGAGGAACTCTGGCGGCGAATCAACCGAACCATCGACATTGACCCGTGGCGGCTGGTGCCGGTTCCGGGCAAGTCCACAATATTCACGGTGCTGGCTGATCAGGCTGCCTCGGACATGAGCTACATGAGCCCTCTTGACATAGCCAAGGCGGCGGGCATCATTTTACTGATTGTGGCGTTGATAGGCGGGGGCGCCTTTGGCGCCTATTATTTCCTCTTCCGTGGTTCGGCCAGGGGAGTAGAGGCAATGGAGGAAATATTCCTCGATGAGCGAAGCTACGACGCCTACAACGAAGAATCGAGAGTGCGTGTCACCGACGAGGAAATCAATGACCTGATCAAGGACGCCTTCGACGGTCTGGAGGACGAGGGAGGGCTCACCAAGCATTCTGCTGTCAATCACAATTCCGCCAAGGAGCCTGTTTACACCTCTGACGAGATGATAAACGACAAGCTCAAAACCATTCTGGACGGCATCATTAATGATGACATGAGCGACAACGAACGGCTGTGGGCTATGTATTATTATCTCGGGACCCATATCCGCTACGAAACCGTACCGGACAAGAGCGATGATTATCTGACCCTGCTGAAATATTACTTCCAGCACGAAACCGGCGACAGCCGCCATTATTCGGCAGTATTCAAGGCGCTGTGCAACGCCGCCGGATACGACTGCGAGATCATCAAAGGCCGGTTCGTGCTGAATTCCGATACCGAATTTCGCCGTGACATTCTGCACTACTGGAACCGTATGCGGCTCAACGGCATGTATTATTATTACGACTGTGAAGCCGACACCGACGAATTCGGCACGCAGGTGAGGGAATATTACTTCATGGCGACCGACGGCAATATCAAGTGGTCAGTCTGGAACCGGGACCATCAGGCGGGATAAGCGCTAAGAATAAAGATAATAGAAAATAGTTGAGAGGCTGGAAACTGAAAATGATGAGTGAGAGTACCAACAACACTCCTGCCCCAAAAACGCAGGAGGAGGCAATGCAGCTTGTGCGTGAGTTGCAGCAGGTGACGCTTGCCATGCTCAAGGATATAGACAAGGTCTGTACCGAATACAATATCCCGTATTATCTGGGAGAAGGTACGATGCTCGGAGCGGTGCGTCACAAGGGCTTCATTCCGTGGGACGACGACATCGACCTGCTGATGATGCGTGAGGATTACGAGCGCTTTTTGAAGATAGCACCCGAAGCAATGGGGGAGAGGTACGAGATTCAGCACTACACCACCATGAAAAACTGCTGGACTCCGCTGATGAAGGTGCGCCTTATCACCGACAGCCCGAAATTCCGTCAGTCGCACATCGCCCACGTCACCGAGAATAACGGCCCGATGATCGACATATTCCCGCTGGACAACGTGCCAAAGCTTTCATCCATCGGTCAGACCTGGCAGGGAACCAAAATGCGCATACTGCGCGGAACGCTTTCGCAGAAGATGAAGACCGCCGAGGACGATTCCGTTGCCAAGAAGGTGCTGCGTTTTGCGTCGCACTTTGTTTCGAGGGAATTCCTTTTCAGGAGCATCAACAAAAATTACGTAAAATACAACAGCCCCGACAATCCATACATCGTCTGTCTCGCCAGCTATTACAAGGTGCAGAAGGAGACCTTTCCCAAGGAGGCCTTCGGAGAGCCGGTGCGGGTCCCTTTTGAGGACGGCATGTTTCCTGTGCCGCAGGACACCGACCTGATTCTCACCACTATCTACGGGGATTACATGACGCCGCCGCCGCCCGAGAAAAGGGTCATCAAGCATCACTTTTAAGAGTAGAATCCAAAACGACAGGAGAAATTTTCCCATGGGTTTAGGAAAGTTGATAAAAAAGCTCCCCACCGTTGCGCTGGGAGCCAGGTACGCAAAATATTACAGAAAAAACCATGTGGACGAATACACGATATTCTATTCCTCTCATCAGGGGGCCGGAATGGTCTGCGGGCCTTACGCGATATTCCGCAGTCTGATGAAATCGAGGGATTTTGACCGTTATGACCATGTGTGGCAGATCAATGACCCTGCCGAGCGCAAGCAGCTTCAAAAGGAGTTTGGCGACTGGACAAATGTCATATTCGTTGAGAAGAACAGCCCCGGATATTTCAACGCCCTGACAAGCGCCAAATACATCGTCATCAACAGTACACTGCCATTCTACTTTACCAAGAAGCCGGAGCAGGTATTTGTCAACACCTGGCACGGAATTCCACTCAAAACACTGGGATACGATGTGCCGGACGGCAAATTCACCACCCGCAATATGACAAGGAATTTCCTGCTGACCGACTTTTTGATTTCGCCGTGCAGGTTTATGACGAAGATTTATCTTGAAAGCTACAAGCTCGGCGGCCTTTACACCGGCAAGCTGATAGAAAACGGCTATCCCCGCAACGACCTGCTTTTTGACACCAAGAGGGACGATATTGTCGAAAAGCTCATCAACCGGGGAATTCCGGTGGACGACAAAAGAAAGATCATTCTCTATGCCCCCACATGGAAGGGTTCTTCCTTTGACCGGGCGGATATGGATATTGCACGCTACGACGAATTCTGTGATTTTTTGTCTGAACATATCGACACTAAAAAATATCAGATATTGATCAAGCCGCACCCGATGGTCTACAAGCTGCTGTCCGACAGGGAAAAAAGAAGCGGCAGGTACATTCCCCAGTCAATAGATACCGATGAGCTTATGTCGGTGACCGATGTGCTTGTGTCGGATTATTCGAGTATATTCTTTGACTTCCTGCTCACCGACCGCCCGATTATTTTCTACATTCCCGACCTGGAGAGCTACAGGGAATACCGCGGCGTCTACTTCGGACTTCACGAACTGCCGGGACCGTATTCGGGAGATATGGGCGACATCGCGGAGTGGATCAACCGTGCCGAAACCCTTCGCTCTGAGTACAGCAGTGCCTATGAAAAGATGAAAACTTGGTCGTGTGAATTCGACGACGGAAAGGTTTCGCAAAAGGTAGTTGACGGTGTGTTCCACAACGAATCCGACGCATATCGCGTTGTTGAACCGGACAATTCATCAAAGAAAAAAATACTGGTGGCGGGGGGCAGGTTTGCGCCCGGTGAGCACACCGAAAAAATACTCGCCTGGCTCGATGGCATTGACTACACGCGGAACGATGTGACACTGCTCATCGACGACGGAGGCAAATGTACCGATGAGATCATGCGTGTCAATGACAATGTCCGCGTGCTGTGCCGCAACGGACTCATTCCACGCAGCATGATACAGGCCCTTCGCGCGGCGCTGGTCAATCCCGACAGCGTCGGAACGTCAACTCTGATAAAAATGCAGAATTCGGAAGTGTTCAGGCGCAATTACAGGCGTTGTCTGGGCGACAGCCGATTTGACACCGTAGTGAATTTTGCCTCGGATTGCTGGGAACAGGCTTTGACGGCCTATAACGCGGGACAAAGCGAGGTAGTCTCCGAAAAGAACTTCAACGGCTGGATTGCGGCGTTTGAAAAAGCGCACGGCGACTGGAAATGCGAAAAGATGGTGCTGTGACGGATGAAAGGAAGGTGTGAGATCATTGGAACATAATATAAAAGTGTCAGTCATCGTGCCGGTCTATAATACCGCGCAATACCTCCCGAAATGTCTGGATTCTCTGGCGGCGCAGACCATTGACAGCCTGGAGGTAGTCATGGTCAACGACGGTTCGGCAGACAATTCTCTTGATGTGATGCGGGAATACGAACGGAAGTATCCGGGCCGGTTCATCAGCTACACAAAGCCGAACAGCGGCGTGGCGGATACCCGCAATATGGGCGTGAGCAAGGCCAGAGGCGAATTCATCGGCTTTGTGGACAGCGACGACTTGGTGGAGCCTGCCTTCTTTGAAAAGCTGTACAACGGCGCCGTAAAGTACGGCGCGGATGTCTGCGCCTGCAATGTCATTGAAATCATCGGGAGCGAAGACAATGTTCATGTGCAGGACAGGATAACGCAGGAAGGCTTTATTACGCTGAGCCAAACGCCCGAAAAGGTCAGGCTTTGCAGACCGTACCTGTGCAACAAGGTGTTCAGACGCACCATATTCAATGAGGACAATGTGTTTCCTCACGGCATGTGTTATGAGGATGTGTCCCTGATTTACGGCATACTCTTCACTGCCGACAGAATCGCGCTTGTGCCGGATGTGCATTACACCTATCTGAGACTGCGCAGCGATTCCATCAGCAATTCCGCCGACAAAAAAGCGTTCGACGTGTTCAAGGCATGCGACATAATCGACGAAAGGGCGCACCGTCTCAACGATTACAACAAGATCGGCGAGGTAATACAATGGGTGATTCTGGTGCATATTTTTATCCGTGTCAAACGTGCGTACGATGACAGCAATAAGCAATTCAAGCTGGAATTCATCGACCGCGCATATGAATATCTCGATGAGAAATTTCCCGGCTGGAAGCGCAACAAATACTACTTTGCCAACAAAAAGAATCTGATATTCCGCAGCAAGGCTCTTACCAAGCTGGCGTTTGTATATTGCAATTTCCTCCCTGTCAAAATGTGATAATAGGTGATTGTAAAACGTGAAAAATGGCGTAAATGAGTGGGGTGGCACATTTTATCAAACGAGTTTGTCTCCGGTCGGGGGAAAGCTGATTCGTAGGATTGAGCTGTTTCTGTATTTGCCCGACCCCGTTGCGTATCCGGGTGCATCTTGCTCGGTCGGCTAAAGCCTCCCTCGTGGGGCTTTGTCCCACACCCCAGCAGGGCACCTGCCCTGCACCCGCCAGGAGGAACAAGTTCCCCCAGCTTTCGCTAGCGAAAGCTAAGACTCCCCACGCTCGCATACGCTCGCTAATTATGCGCTGTGCTATGCTTTTTCTTCTCACTCCCCACTTACTTTTACAATTGCCTGAAAATGTGATAAGACTATTGATATTTCACGCGGAATGTTATATAATTAATACATTCCATATTTTACAAAAAGGTGAGATTATTATGCTGGACATTAAGTTCCTCAGAGAAAATCCCGACGTGGTAAAGGAAAACATCAAAAAGAAATTTCAAGACAGCAAGCTCCCGCTTGTGGACGAGGTGATTGCCCTTGACAAGCAGCTTCGTACCATCATGCAGGAGGCCGACGGCCTCCGTGCCAATCGCAACAAGGTTTCCAAGGGCATCGGCGCTCTGATGGCGCAGGGCAAGAGGGAAGAGGCCGAGGCGGAGAAGAGCAAGGTCACACAGTTTTCCGAACGCCTTGCCGAGTGCGAGAGGCTCGAAACCGAACTTAAGGACAAGGTGCGCACCATCATGCTGACCATTCCCAATATCATCGATCCCTCTGTTCCGATCGGTGAGGACGACAGCAAAAATGTTGAGGTAGAGCGCTTCGGTGAACCTGTGGTACCGGATTTTGATATTCCCTACCACACCGATATTATGAAGACATTTGACGGCATTGACCTTGACGCTGCCGGTTCCGTTGCGGGCAACGGCTTTTACTACCTGATGGGCGACATTGCCAGACTGCACTCCTCCATTCTCTCTTACGCGAGAGATTTTATGATTGACCGGGGATTCACCTACGTCATTCCGCCTTATATGATCCGCCGCAATGTGGTTGACGGCGTGATGAGCTTTGCCGAGATGGACGCCATGATGTACAAGATCGAGGGCGAAGATCTCTATCTGATCGGCACCAGCGAACACTCCATGATTGGCAAGTTAATCAACACTGTCACCAAGGAGAGTGAGCTGCCCAAGCTGCTCACCAGCTACTCCCCCTGTTTCCGCAAGGAAAAGGGCGCACACGGCATTGAGGAACGCGGCGTTTACAGAATCCACCAGTTTGAAAAGCAGGAAATGATCGTGGTCTGCAAGCCGGAGGACAGCCCGAAGTATTACGACGTTCTGTGGAAGAACACAGTGGATTTCTTCCGCTCGCTTGATATTCCCGTTCGCACGCTGGAATGCTGCTCCGGCGATCTGGCTGATCTTAAGGTTAAGTCGGTGGACGTGGAAGCATGGTCTCCCCGCCAGAAGAAGTATTTTGAAGTGGGTTCCTGCTCGAATCTGGGAGACGCGCAGGCACGCCGCCTGGGCATCAGAGTGGTCGGTGAGGACGGCAAGAAGTATCTTGCTCACACCCTGAACAACACGGTTGTGGCACCTCCGAGAATGCTCATCGCCTTCCTTGAAAACAATCTGCAAGCCGACGGCACTGTGAGAATTCCAGAAAAGCTGCGCATGTACATGGGCGGCAAAGAGGTACTCGTTCCTAAGAAGTAAAAAAATAAATCGGAAGCCGATTTCTGCAAAAGAACTTGGTTTCCGATTTTTATTTTTAGTTTTTTTCACTGAGCCAGCGGTCAAAGCTCACGGAGAGGAATTTTTCTACCTCGGCGCGGTAGGTTTCGCTGCATTGGGTGACACGACCCATATCTCTCACATAAGGGTCCAGATATCTCCTCTTTGCGTCCACCTTCACGCAGATTTTATCCTCAATGGGGCGTTTGGTTGACTGTACGCCCTTGATTTTGGTGTAGGTGTACCAGATGTTGTCGGTAATTCTGTTTCTTTTGAGCTTTCTGATCACACGTTCTTCGGTGGTGTACAAATCCTGCTTCTTCAACGTGCCGCCCGATATGGCAAATTTCAGCGTCAGCGCCAGAAACTGCATCGTGAATCTGTCCGAATCGGAGATATAGACATAGGAGTTTTTCATCGAGCAAATGGCAAATTCCTCCGCGATTTCCGGGGCAGTGAAAATGATTTCCGGTTGTCCGTGTTCGTTTGTGCCGGCGGAAAGCGCTTTGTAAAACCTTGCAATCTCGTCAATGCCGCACACGTCGTATTGAATGAAATTGCCGAAGGTGTATTCCAGTCGGTCGGCGGAAAGCTGAGGGGAGGAATTGTCTGCGATGGGGTAGAGGTGGTAGTCGCACACGTCCTCTGTGGTGAGATTCAATTCCCTGAGTATCGTCTGAATTTCAGGGGAATTGTCTATCATTTCGGCGGTGCGGCTCTCGGTGGATTCCTGCGTGAGGTGATCGCCGTTGAGAAAGTCTATCACATGAGCAAAGGCCGGCGTGCTGATGTCGTGAAAAAGTCCCGCGACCGCCTGCTTTATATCGTGGGTAAAATTCCACACAATAAGACCGACGCCCACGCTGTGTTCGTACCGGGTGTATCTGCGGCACATATCGCCCGAATGAAGCGCCACATATTCGCAGCCGCAGTTCATGCCCACCCGCTTCAAACGCTGCAGGGGCGGCGTCTCGGACAATCGGGTGATGAAATCGGGCGTTTCGGCGCAGTAAATACTCCAAAGCATGCCGTAATCAAAATCGTTGTTATTCATTCCGGTATCCCTCCTTTACCATGTTATTTTATTCCATGCCGAACGAAATGTCAACATTATACAAAAAAATCCGCGCACACTATCTTGCTTCGATAATGCACGCGGATTTGTTATATTAAAATACAATAATTATCTGAAAATCAAGCCGATTTCCGAGGGTAAATGCTTATTACCATCTTCCGTCGTTTTTTTTTCAAAGAATTACGCTGCCATTCGGCAGGGAAGAGTAACTTGAAAAAGATTACTCGTTGATAGCGGTAACAACGCCTGAACCAACTGTACGGCCGCCTTCACGGATAGCGAAACGCAGACCGGGCTCGATAGCGATTTCCTTGAGAAGCTCAACATCCATCTCAACGTTATCGCCGGGCATGCACATCTCAGTACCCTCAGGCAGAGCGATGACGCCGGTAACGTCAGTGGTTCTGAAGTAGAACTGCGGACGATAGTTGTTGAAGAAGGGGGTATGTCTGCCGCCTTCATCCTTGGTCAGGACGTACACCTGGCC
>ONYN01000163.1 GCA_900322085.1 uncultured Eubacteriales bacterium
ATTTCTCCCTCACCGTCGCTTATCATGCCGGGCGGCAGTATTTCCATGATTCTTCCCTTTGACACACGGACGTCGGCTGATTCAAGTGAAAAATCAGGCATGACAACAAGACCGTTTTTGTAAAGCATATGTCCGCCCCCAAGCTTTATATTTGCCATTGAATCATATTATAGCATTTCTGATGCCGTTAATCAATGCTCATCTTGCAAAAAAGTATTTAGAACGATGTTATACATTTTTCTTTATTGTATTTTTATAATGAGTTAACATTTTTATGGTAGATTAAAAATGTTATTTTATGCAAAAAGATACGGAGGTAAGTTTTTTGGACAGAAACGACCGTAACAATACAGACAATCAGCGGCAGCGCCAGGGACAGCAGAATTTTTACAGAAATCCCCAGCGTCCGCCTTCTCCCGACTATCGCAGGCAGCAACGCGATAATCCATCCTATGACCGATACGGCGAACGCAGGAGCGCCTCGGAGGGCGATGCAAGATTTTCGCAAAAGACGACCCAGGACTCACGTCGTCGCGAGCCAAAATACGAGCTTCCTGACACTGTACCACAGCAGCGCTTCAACACGCGTGATTCCGGCAGCCGTTCGGGACAGAAGTTCAACGCAGCTGATCAAGGGGCAACTACCCGTAGGTTCAATGCGCAGGACTCCGGCAGCCAGGTAAACCGTCGTTTCAGCGAGAGGGATTCCGCTGCCGCTGCACCGCGCCGCTTCAACGAAAGTGCCGGAGCCGTTTTAACGCACCCATCGGTTGAGCGTGATTCCGGGACCGCCTCCGGCCGCCGTTTCAATGAACGTGATCCTGGCGCGGCTTCCCCCCGTCGTTTCAGCGAACGCAACCCCGGCGCCGCTCCGACACGCCGGTTTAATGCCCAGGATTCCGGCAGCCAATCACCCGGCCGTTTCAATGCGCAGGACTCCGGCAGACCTTCGCGTCAGGTTGACCGGCGCGAACGCTCCGCCAATTCGTCTATCAGCACGCACGACGAGGAATACTATAATTCCCCCCGCGCAACCGACCCAAGACGGCGAGCAGGCCAGCAGGACGATATCCGGGAGAGGACCGATGTTGATCTTAAATCCTTTGACATCAATTACAAAGGGGATCACGATAAGGGACAATCGTCTCTCTACAAGAGCACAAGCCGGTTTCCCAAGCCTATGATACTGGCTGTATTCGGCGTGGCGGCTGTGCTGATAACGCTGGTGATTTTCGCCGTGACATCGGGAAACAGCAAAAACAGCGTCACCACCAACAACGCTGGAAGGAAGTACGAATTCAAAATTCCCGACACGGTAACGATAGGCGGGACTGAGATCAAAACCGATTCGGATTATATCGAGCTGGCCGAGTTGAATATCAGCGATGTAAGCGATCTGTCATATTGTTTTCTTGTGAGCAGTCTCTTCCTCAACAACAATAACATCAGCGATATTTCACCCATTTCCGACTGCATCTCTATCAAGACGCTGTATATCAATGCCAATTCGATATCAGATATCTCGCCGCTCTCACATCTCAATCAGCTCTCCGATCTGGACATAAGCGAAAATCAGATTGACGATCTCTCGCCACTTTACAAGCTGGATCAGCTTGAAAGGATAAACGCGGAGAAAAACCGCATTTCCGACCTATCTCCCATTGCGGGAATTACTTCTCTCAGACAATTAATAGCATCGGACAACAGCATTTCGGATATTTCCTTCGTTGCAGGTCTGAACAATCTGACCACTCTGGAGCTTGCCAACAATAAGATCACCGACATATCGGCTATTAGCGGACTGAGCCATATCTCCACACTCAATCTTAGCGGCAACAGCATTTCCAATATCTCGCCGCTCGGCAGCGTAACCTCCCTCACAATGCTCGACTTGAGCGACAATCCGATAAGCGACGTCACGGCGCTTGGCAAGCTCAAAAATCTGCTTGAGCTGAATCTTTCGGGAACAAATGTGAGCAAAGAAGACCTTGCTCAGCTTAAAATTGACCTTCCCAACTGCCAGATAAGAAAGTAATTTTTTTCAAATTCACTATGTTTTGTTGCAAATCGATATTTATTTAACAATAAAATATACAAATTGTACGAATTACAAATGTCTGTTTGTAGAATTATCGTGTTTTTATAAAATTCAGCGTTGACAGTGAGAGGATTATGTAATATAATATTTGAGTTACAGAGCAAATCAGCGTTTCCTCTGTACCAGCGGCGTATTGGTCTCACCGCGTTGCTGCTTATCATTTTTATCATTATTAACTTTAAGAAATTGGAGATGAGCGTGATTGGTTAAGGCTATTGTCGGAGCAAACTGGGGCGACGAGGGTAAAGGCAAGATTACAGATATGCTTGCCGCCGAGTCAGACGTAGTGATTCGCTTTCAGGGTGGTGCCAATGCAGGTCACACCATTATAAACAAATTCGGCAGATTTGCACTTCACCTGCTGCCGTCGGGCGTCTGCCATCAGCATACGGTTAACATCATTGGCAACGGCGTCGCTCTCGATTTGTTTAAATTTGAAAAAGAGCTTGCCGATGTAGTTGCGCAGGGCGTTCCCACACCGAAAATACTCATTTCGGAGCGCGCACAGCTCATTATGCCCTATCATGTGCTGTTTGATGTGTATGAGGAGGAAAGGCTTGGCGGTGCCGCATTTGGTTCCACCAAATCCGGAATTGCTCCCTTCTACTCGGACAAATATTCAAAGATCGGTTTCCAGGTCAACGAGCTGTTTGCCGACGAGGATTATCTCAGAAATAAAATCAGAAAGGTGCTGGATATCAAAAACACACTCATCAAGCACCTTTACAACAAGCCCGAAATCTCCGAGCAGGAAATCTTCGATTACCTGATGAAATGCAAGGAGATCGTAACGCCTTACGTAGCCAATACCTTTGAGCTGCTGCAAAGGGCTGTGCGTGAGAATAAAAATATCCTGCTCGAAGGTCAGTTGGGTTCGCTCAAAGACACTGACTTCGGCATTTATCCGATGGTGACATCCTCCTCGACACTTGCGGGGTACGGCGCTGTCGGCGCAGGCATTCCCTCCAGAGCCATCAACGAGGTCATCACTGTGACCAAGGCGTATTCCAGCGCGGTGGGAGCCGGCGAATTTGTCAGCGAAATATTCGGCGATGAGGCGGACGAACTTCGCAAGCGCGGCGGCGACAAGGGTGAATTTGGCGCCACCACAGGCAGACCGCGCCGTGTTGGCTGGTTCGACTGCGTGGCAACCCGTTACGGCTGCATGGCACAGGGGACCACAAAGGTTGCGATGACCTGCCTTGACGTGCTGGGCTATCTCGATGAAATTCCGGTTTGCGTGGGCTATGAAATCGACGGCAAGATCACCAATGAATTCCCTGTCACCCACCTTCTTTCCAAGGCAAAGCCGGTGTTGCAGGTATTGCCTGGCTGGAAGGAAAATGTCAGAGGCATCACCTCATACGAAGAGCTTCCCGAAAACTGCCGCAACTACATAGAGTTCATCGAAGGACAGATCGGCTTCCCCATCGACATCGTTTCCAACGGTCCGGGCCGTGATGAGGTGATTTACAGAGAATCATAAAGAGCCTGTAAAAAGTATAAAATGTATAAAAAGTAAAAAAGCATAATAAAAGGCGTGCAATGAACTGCTTCGTTGCACGCCTTATTTTTGTACGTTAAATGAGTGGTTTCGTTGTGAATCGGCATGGCTGCCGGATCAGTCATCTATGCCCAGCAGAGCGACACGTTCAATTTCCGGGCGAATGCTGAGAAACACATTCACTATTTGCGGGTCGAAATGACCACCGCTGCCCTTCTTGATAATGTCAAAAGCCTGATCGAATGACATTTGCTGCTTGTAGCTTCGCTTGGAAACCAACGCGTCAAATACATCCGCCACCGCAAGCACTCTGGCGCAAAAAGGGATTTTGATGCCTTTCAGGCCGTAAGGATATCCCTTGCCATTCCACCACTCGTGGTGATACGCAGCCATATCCTTACCCAGCAGCAGATAGTAGTTGTCGTCAACCTGACGCGCACATTCCTCGAGAATCTTTGCGCCCTCTATCGTGTGTGTTTTCATCAGCTCAAATTCATCTTCGGTGAGATCGCCCTGCTTTTTAAGCACCGAATCGGGAATTTTGATCTTGCCGATGTCGTGAAGCGGCGCCGAAAGGGTTATACTCAGGACGTAACGGTCGTCAAGAAATTCCGGATACATGCCCTCAGAACGCATTTTTTTGACCAGCGTTTCCACTATGGCACTGACGCGGTGAACATGCAAGCCCGTCACCTCATCGCGGGTGTCAATCATGTTGGCAAGCACCATGATGATCTGTGATTTCATTTTTTCCAGTTGAGCACGCTTCTTCTCGTTGTCGAGCTGCAAACGAAGTCGGTAATCCTCCAGCTCAATGGCTCTGGCAATGCGGGATTTCATCACCTGCGGTACAAAAGGCTTGGCCAGAAAATCCACAGCGCCCATTTCAAGACATTCGACCTCGGTCTGAGGATCGTTTTCCACCGTCAGCACGATGATGGGAATTTCGCTCCACTTGTCGTTGCTCTTGATCTTTGACATGGTCTGCTTTCCGTCCATTTCTGGCATATTCAGGTCAAGCAGTATCAGGTCGGGAATATCCCTCTCCAGGTACTTGAGAGCCTGAAATCCCGAAATAACCGCAATGACCGAGTATTCATCACCGATTGCCTGTTTAGCCATGGCAAGGGTTGTTTTGTTGTCGTCGATAACGAGGATTTTTTTCATCTTGACTTTTCTCCTTCGCAAACAGCAGCAATAGGATTGGTCGAAGCAGACTCCGATCGCCTATTGTTATCCTGCAAATTCATCCGGCTTGCAGGATATGATAAATCATCCGGTAACATATTATAAATCAGAAATATTAAGTTGATATTAACAAGGTTATATTATTTGGAAAAAATAAAACACACAATTATAGTCATTATTGATAGTAACCTGCTTTTTTCAGAGCTTGCTCAGCGCGCGGGCTGCTTCATCAAACATGTAATCGCCAAGATGATGGAGCGCCTTGTGAAGAGCCGAACGGTCGTCAGGTTCCAGATTGTATCTGAGCAGATCGTTTATGCCTTCGATAGCGGCGTCACTGTCAAAGCGATCTATCATTTTGAGAATTTCCGCAGCAGCGGCATGCTTTTTCTGCGCCGAAATGGGCTGCATGGTGGAGGAGTCTATCCGGTTGTCGTCATCTGTTTCAGCCAGGCCGTTGCTTGTCAGATAATTCTCAATGTTCCTGAGCAACTGGCGATATTGCTCCACAAGCTCTTCGCAATGCTCGGTAATGAAGCTTTCGTCGCCCTGCTTGGCGGCGTCCTCGTGATCTCTTGCAAGCATCGAGAGAGCAGTGGCGCCTATGCTTGCCGCTGCGCTTTTGAGCGAATGGACCTCTATACGGTAGGCGTTAATGTTGCAGTCCTCTTTGTGCCTGAGGATAACATCGAGCTTTTCTTTGCCTTCACTGAGGAACACGTTGAGAATATGATTGTATGCTTCCGCACTGCCGCCCATGTTGAACAGACCCTGCGGCACATCCAGACCGGGGATCTTGATGCTGCGGGCATCTGATTTGATGGATGCGGATATATATTCCTTGCGGGAACGGCTGACCTTCATAAGCGGGTCAACCTGTTCGGCATACTCCGAGAGCTGCTTTTCGGGAGAAATGAATTTTTTCAGAACACCGGCAAGCGTTTCGCTGCTCATTGGCTTCTCGACGAAGTCATCCATTCCGCTGGATAGAAAGAGACTGCGCGCAGCCTCGCCGACGTTGGCTGAGATGGCGATAATCGGCACACTTTTATAATAATCGCCCTCTATGGCCCGAATGTGCTGCACCGTTTCGATGCCGTCCCATTCGGGCATCATGTGATCCATGAATATCATGTCGAAATTCGGGTCGCGCAGAAGCAATTCATAAGCCTCACGGCCACTGCTCACCATTTCAACATGAGGTTTGTAGACATTGAGCAGACCGGCAGTTACGCGGAGATTGACATAATTATCGTCCACCACAAGAATTCGCGCGTCGGGAATATAAAGATGATTCTCAATCTTCTGGGAACGACGGAATTTTTCCGGATTGTCACCGCGCACCAATGCGGCAAGCTGACCGGTAAGTACAGGCTTGTGCATCATCAGGATGTTTTCCTTGACGCCAGCGTCAACGAACGTATTGCGTCCGATCAGGGCAACAAGCCGCATGCGTTTGATTTTGGAGGCAAATGTGTTCACGCCGGCAATGCATGACGCATAGTCAAAGAAAAGCATGGCTCCGAACCGGTCGGCATTGTAATAATCCCACACAGCGATGTCGCTGACCGTAATGACCGCCACTCCGAGGTTTTCCAGAATGGTCTTCAGATTATCCATGTAGTATTTTTCAGGCTCGCAGATATAGGCCACATAACCGTCTGAATCGGGTACAAAGCCAAGCTCGCGGCGTTTTTTGACCTTCTGCTCGACAACGGCTGTAAAGGTGGAGCCTTTGCCGAATTCGCTTTCGACGCTTATTGAACCGTTCATCTTGTTTGCGAGGCGCTGAGAAATGACCAGTCCCAGACCGGTTCCCTCCATGCGTCTGCTGTGGTCGGAATCCACCTGTGTAAATTGAGTGAACAGCTTTTTCTGATCCTCACGTGTGATTCCTATGCCGGTATCGGACACATCCACTCTGAGCCAGAATTTGGCATTTTCGTCAATGCTGCACGTCATGCGCAGCTTGATCATTCCGTTTTCGGTGAATTTTACGGCATTGTTGAGCAGATTGATCAGTATCTGGCGAAGTCTGGACTCATCGCCAATCAACTCTGCGGGAATATCCGGGGCAATATCGGTAACGAACGCGATATCCTTTTCACCTATGCGGACATTAATGATATTTACCACATCAACCACAAGATTTTCCACACTGTACGGAGCTTCCTCCAGGTTCATTCTGTTGGCCTCAATTTTAGAAAAATCCAGAATATCGTTGACCATGCTCAGCAGGTTGTGGGCGGAATTCTGTATGGTAGTGACATATTCCTCCTCCAGCGGGGAAAGATCATTTTGCAGCAACAGCTCACTCATGCCGCATACCGCTATCATAGGAGTGCGCATTTCGTGGCTCATATTGGCCAGAAAGTCTGCCTTTTCCCTGCTGCCCGCCTCAGCGTTGATTTTCTCCTGCTCCACCATTTTGTAAAGCTCGGTAATACTCTGCGCACGGGATTCCATTATTTTCACGGCGTTGCGGAACCAGCTGATCATAGCTATCACTGCTGCGCTTCCTATGTAGAACAGCGCCAGACGAACCACCGAGCTTAACGGAATTTCCAGATGAGCAAAGAATCTGTCGGGGTAAAGCAGGTAGAGGGTCGCGTAAAGCAACGTGACATATACCACCTGAAGCACGGTGAGCCCTATTCTCCGGTACAGGGCGGAAAAACACATAATGGCCAGAAAGACTCCGTGACTGGCGGATATCGTGTTGTTTCCCCAGACATAAGCCGTAGCGGCGGTCAACATGCAGGCGGTTGCCACATAAGCCTGAACCACTCCGTTCGAAAATGGAACAAAAGTGCAGACTCCCAGAATGACCGGCATGACCAGCATGATTTCCCAAAGATAATCGGGCATTCCGCATGAAAAGCAGTAGAGCGCCAACAGCGGAAAGAATATGAGAAACGCCCAGAACATGATAATTTCCACCGAACGATGGGTTATTTCTTTATATTTCATAGCAGCTACCTCCGTAATCGGAAATGTTCAGAATGAATAACGGGATATACATACTTATGTTATATTATTTTTATCGTTTTGTCAATGTAAAAGTCCCGGCAAATTTTTTTCAGAAATTCTCTTGATTTGTTGACATTATTTGTGAGTGTGGTATAATCAATATGTAAACCATTTGCTAATTGAACGGAGGATTATCTTAATATGATAATACATGTAATCGGCACGGTAAACGGAGAGGTCAACGAGGGTATGAGAAACATTGCTACCCATATTTCCCACGCCTTTGAAAAGGAACACACCGTCATTTATTCCGGACTGAGACAGCTTCCCAAGATAGTTTTTGATTCCAAAAAGGCGGATGTCACTTTTATTTTCGCCTGGGCTGACAAAAGGATTTACGATCTGGTCAAGGCGGTATCGGTCATCTGCCCGAATGTATGGGTAGTGCTGGTGCAGAAGCCGTCCGACGAATTTCTCGCGCTTTGCGCCGAAAAGCCTCTCGGCTGCGGTTATCTCTATATTTTCGAAAACGACATAAAGGGGCTGACCGTTGCCGAAGACAGAGCAATCAGGCATTTTTCCGTGGGCATAAATACCGAAAAATTCGTTCCTCCGGCGGGAATTGACACAAAGGAACTCAAGGAAAAATACGGATTTGATCC
>ONYN01000181.1 GCA_900322085.1 uncultured Eubacteriales bacterium
TGTGACTCTTGCACATTATACAACATGTTCAACAAAATGTCAAGAGTATTATCGGAAAAAAGTGAAAAGAATTTGATATTTTTGCTGATTTTGCCAGAACTGTTATTTCGCAACAATATTCACCAGTCTGCCGGGAACGTATATTTCCTTGACGATGCTCTTGCCATCGAGCATTCCGGCAATGGTGGGATCAGCCTTGGCGGCGGCAATTGCCTGCTCCCCTGTGGAATCGGCGGGGATATTGATGCGGGCGCGAACCTTGCCGGTAATCTGAACGGCGATTTCCACCGTCTCATCAACGCATTTGGATTCGTCATACTCAGGCCATGTCTGGTTGACAATCATGTCTCCGAAGCCCATATTCTCCCAGATTTCCTCGCAGATGTGAGGAGCAAAGGGATCGAGCAGCATGAGGTATATCTTGTATTCTTCCTTGGTGATGGAGCCGCACTTTTCCACATCGTTGAGCCATGTCATCAACTGCGCGATGGCGGTGTTGAATTTAAGCGTCTCAATGTCCTCGGTGACCTTCTTGATGGTCTTGTGAACCGTTGACTCGAATTCGGGACGGATTTCTCCTTCTATCACCTTCTCCTGGAGGTTGAAGGTTCTGTCGAGGAAGCGCTTGCAGCCCTTGATGGAGCTTGGCGACCAAGGAGCGGCCTTTTCAAAATCGCCCATGAACATCTCGTACAGACGCATGGTATCCGCGCCGTAGGTCTGGACAATTTCATCGGGATTGACGACGTTGCCGAGCGATTTGCTCATCTTGACGTTGCCTTCACCCAGAATCATGCCGTGACTCGTTCTCTTGGCGTAAGGTTCCTTGGTGGGAACAACGCCGATATCGTAAAGGAACTTGTGCCAGAAACGGCTGTAAAGCAGGTGAAGCGTGGTGTGTTCCATGCCGCCGTTGTACCAGTCGACGGGCGTCCAGTATTCCAGCGCCTCCTTGGAAGCAAGTTCCTTGTCGTTGTGCGGGTCGGTATAGCGCAGGAAGTACCACGAAGAACCTGCCCACTGGGGCATGGTATCGGTTTCACGCTTTGCGGGACCGCCGCAGCAGGGACAGGTTGTATTGACCCAGTCGGTCATTGCCGCCAGCGGAGACTCACCGTTATCTGTAGGTTCGTAGGACTCGACCTCAGGCAGCAGCAGCGGAAGCTGCTCTTCGGGAATAGCAACAGGACCGCACTTCTCGCAGTGAACAATCGGGATGGGCTCGCCCCAGTATCTCTGGCGGGAGAAAACCCAGTCGCGCAGCTTGAAGTTGACTTTGGCGTGACCGATGCCCTTTTCGGTGAGGAATTCGATCATCTTTGCCTTTGCGTCCTCAACGCTCAGACCGTCCAGGAATCCGGAATTGACAAGTATGCCGGTTTCACAGTCGGTGAAGGCCTCCTTCTGAACGTCCTCTCCGCCCTTGACCACCTCAATGATCGGCAGGTCAAATTTCTTTGCGAATTCCCAGTCGCGCGTATCGTGCGCCGGAACAGCCATAATGGCGCCAGTGCCGTAGGACACAAGCACGTAATCGGATATGAATATCGGTATCTCAGTATTGTTCACGGGATTGATCGCCTTCACGCCGTCCAGACGCACGCCGGTCTTCTCCTTGGCCACCTCTGTGCGCTCGAAGTCGGATTTTTTGGAAGCGGCAAGTTGGTAAGCTCTTACCTCGTCAATATTGGCGAGCTTGTCAGCCCACTTTTCGATGAGGGGATGTTCGGGTGAAATAACCATATAGGTCGCGCCGAAGAGTGTATCGCAGCGTGTGGTGTAAACCGTCAGGGGGTCTCCGAGTGTGGTGGTGAAGTCCACCTCGGCGCCTGTGGAACGGCCGATCCAGTTTTTCTGCTGCACCTTCACACGGTCGATGTAGTCCAGCTCGTCGATGTCGTCGATGAGTCTCTGCGCGTATTCAGTGATCTTGAGCATCCACTGGCTCTTGACCTTGTGTACAACCTCGCTGCCGCAGCGTTCACAGACGCCGCCGACAACTTCTTCGTTGGCAAGCACGCACTTGCAGCCGGTACACCAGTTGACCGACATCTCCTTTTTGTAGGCAAGCCCTTTCTTGAAGAGCTGGAGGAATATCCACTGTGTCCACTTGTAATAAGAAGGATCAGTGGTGTTGACCTCGCGCTTCCAGTCGAAAGACAGGCCGAGCGCCTTGAGCTGGCTGCGGAAACGGTCTACATTCTTCTTGGTGACGATGGAAGGGTGAATGTGGTTCTTGATGGCGAAATTCTCTGTAGGCAGGCCGAATGCGTCCCAGCCCATCGGATAAAGTACGTTGTAGCCCTGCATGCGGCGCTTGCGGCAGACGATATCCAGAGCGGTGTAAGAACGGGGATGTCCCACATGCAGACCGGCTCCCGACGGATAGGGAAACTCTACCAGCGCGTAAAACTTAGGCTTGGAATGGTCTATTTCCGCATGGAAACAGTCACATTCCTCCCATTTGTCCTGCCATTTTTTTTCAATGGCACTGAAATCATATTTCATTTGTATCATTCCTTCTCTAAAAAATAGCTGTAAAGAATAAAGTATTATTAATAATTTAACTCAATTTGCCTGATTTGTCAATGATTATATATCAATTTTTCCTTCCCACTGCAATAAAATGCCGTGCATCAGCTCTCATCTCTTTCCAGAAAAATACTCCTCCCGCAGTATTCCGTAGAACGCGCGGTCGTTGATGCCCTGATTGTTCCAGCCCGACTGGCGGAGGGTGCCTTCGTACTTCATGCCGCATTTTGCCATCACCTTGCCGGATTTGGGATTGTTTACATCGTGACAGGCTTCCACGCGATTGACTCCCACCTGCTCGAAGAAAAACTTTATCACCGCAGCCAGCGCTTCCGGCATGATACCCTGTCCCCACCATCTGCTGCCAATGCAGTAGCCGATATGGGCAAGCTGAACATGATCATTGACATGAACCGCGCCAATGCTGCCGATTGGCTGTCCGATTTCCTTCAGCTCGATAAACCATTCGTAATAGTTTTCGTTAGAATATTCTTCCAATAAATAAGCAATACGAGCGTCCGCTTCTTCGACACAAGTGTACGGCTGCCACGTCATGAACTTTGTCACCCTGTCGTCGCTCGCCCAGTTGTCAAACATAGCCTGTGCGTCCCCCGGGCGGGCTTTTCTCAAAATTAGTCTTTTTGTCTCTATGGTCTGTGTTCCTGAATGATTCATTATTGTCTCCTCCATATTTTTTATATTCCAAGCGCGAAGCGCTTCCTTTATTATTCATTTTTCAGTTTTAAGTCTTCAGTCTTAAGTAAATAATAAAAACGCGGCTCCTCAAAGCAGTAAAGTCCATCCATGAGGTCGCCGCATTCCGAAAATATTCGTAATTCAATCAGTCAAAATCAAGCTCCAGCTTCTCGCCGTCCTGCCAGAGTCTTTCCAGGTCGTAGAATTCTCTGGCCTCCTCGCTGAAAACATGCACCACAACGCTGCCGTAGTCCAGCACAATCCACGAATTGGTACCGTGGCCCTCAATGTGGTCGGGGAAAATTTCTTCCTGCTTGAGCTTGTATTCCACCTCATCGGCAAGCGCCTTGACGTGAGTGGAGCTGCCACCGGTGGCAATTACGAAATAATCCGCAAGCGATGTGACCTCGCGAACATATATGACAGAAAGGTTCTGCGCTATCTTGTCGCTGAGTATCTTTGCGCACTGCATTGCAAGTTCTTTTGATTCCATCAATTCATTCTCCTTGTTTTGTTTATGTATGGTATTAGTATCCCAGAGCAGGGAATGTTATGTCGTCTGCCGCAAGCTTTTCGCTGTATGGCAACATGTATTCGTTGATTGCTTCGAGTGTTTTTTCCTCGTCACATACGTAATATGACGGATGTCCCGTGACCCAATAGACACTGCCCGGCATTTCAAACATATTCAGTGAATCGGCTCCGCATTTCTTGACCGGCGCTATGAATGACCGGATTTCCTCCAGGCTCATGTCGGTCTTGAAGCTGCCGTATGCCGCTATCAGCACATTCAACGCATCGACCGTGGACATTGCATCCACCTTTTCCATCATTGCGTGAATGATCCTGCGCTGAGCCTTCACTCTGCCGAGGTCTCCCTCCGCGTAAATCTTGCGGTTTCGCATGAATTTGAGCGCCGTTGAACCGTCAAGATGATTGGGTCCTGCGGGAAGGTTGACATAATCGGTCTTGTTCGGATACACTTTCATTTCTTCTTCAAGTGTGATGTCAACGCCGCCCATGGCGTCTATCACCTTCTCAAAGCCGTCAAAGTCAAAAAGCACATAATGGTCAATCGGCAGACTGAGTCTGGTGTTGATACAGCGTATAAGCGAGTTGATATTGCTCTCTGTACGGGAGGTAATTTCATTGCTGCAGAGCGTATGCCTTCCCGCATCAATCTCATCGTCCTCCACCCGTACGCCGCACTTCTCGCACCAACTGACCGTTTTGGGGCTCTCGTAAACGGCGTTTAATTTGTGCGGATATATGCTGTCTTCACCAACATACGTATCGCGCGGCACCTGCATCACATTCATTTTGTGCGCCTGATTGTCAAGGCACATCACCCACACGCAGTCGGTAAGCATACTGCTCTTGTCAACACCTGCAATCAAAAAATAGGTGACCTTATCCCTGTTCTGTTCAGATGTGATCAGTCTTTCCTGAATGGAGCCTTCATCAAGCGCCTTGCCTCTGTCGGCAAACAAAGTATTGGAAGAGTACATCGCCTTCACTGCCATTGCGCAGGAAAGCAGGATGATCCCCCCCACGGCTGCCGCTGCCATTGCAGCGTTGCGCCTGCGGCCGAAAAAACTCTTTATCCCGCCGCCCACAGCAGTGACACCCATATAAGTAACCAGCAGCATATCTTCCATAGCCGATTGGGGGGAGGGTGGAACCGATTGCTTTTTCGACGGGGGCTTTTTGGGAGTCGCTGAGCCTTTTTTGGAAACGGCACCGGATTGTAACGCTGCTCTCTTTGCCGCCGCGGAATGGTTCTTTGCTGATGTCGCGCCGTTTTTTTTGCCCGGACTCTCCGCTCCTGCCGTCAGCTTTTTCTTTCTGACGGTCTGCGAGGAGACCGATGAGGGCGACTTTTTTCTGACAGGCATGGCGATCTCTGCGTGTTCCGAGGAAGGGGAGGTTTTTATTGTCTGCGATTTCTTCTTTCCCGCTCCGATAGGAACAAAATCATCATCGTAATAGGATGGTGATACACTCTGCCATTTTGAGGCAAACAGATCATCATAATCCAATTCATCTTTATCTTGATGGTTCATATGACCTTCGCCTCCTTTTGGGTTGTTTTTCCAACTCTATTTCTTCTAGGCCTTTGCAAGCATTATCTCATTGTACGCTTCAAAGGTATCCGGATGAATAGCGGTGTGATCCTCCGCGCGTGCCTCTATGCCGAAAGCCAGCGCCTCCTCCATGGCGAGTTCAAGACTGACGTTGCATGCCTTGCGCATTTTCTCAACGCCTTTGTAATCCCGTTCTTCCGAGGTGTAATCGGCTATATAGATGATTTTTTCCAGCAGGCTCATTCCCGCTCTTGCGGTGGTGTGATAGCGCACCGCATTGATAATATCCTTGTCCCTTATTTTAAGCACCTTGTGAACGTAAACCGAGCCGGCAATCGCATGCCACAGCTTCGGAGCATTTTTTTCAACCTCGTTGAGCTTCACGCCGTATTTTTCGATAAGCTCAAGCTGCTCCTTCTTGCCTGCGTCCTTCATCACATCGTGCAGAAGTCCGGCAAGCTCCGCCTTATCCTCATTGCCGCCGTATTTTTTTGCGAGTCTGACAGCCTCCTTCGATACATTTACCGAGTGCTTGAAGCGATAGTCTGACAGCCGTTCTTTTATATGCTGAGTGTAAAACTCTCTTTGTTTTTCGGTCAAAGAAAACCAGCCCTCTCGTCAATTATTTGTAAAGCCCATGCGAATCAATATACCGCTCCACACCCTCCGGCACAAGTCCTGTGATGGACAGGCCTTCTCCGACCCTGCGGCGTATGGCGGAGGAGGATAGATTCATTTCAGGCACATCGGCAATCAAACCCCGGCAGCCCACGCTTTCGAGATGAATCCTGTGGTTTTCAAGCTGACAGGCGTCAATGCCGTCTCTGGGCATGGTGCAGAAGGTCGCAAGCGTTTTGAGCCGGTCAAAATCATGCCAGCTCTCCAGCGTGACAAACATATCCGCGCCCATCACCATGAAAATCTGACTGCCGGGATAAAGCGCATGGAGCGCAGACAGCGTGATCACGGAATAGCTCTTCTGATCGCCGCGCCGGACCTCATAATCAAAAGCCTCCAGCAGACCGTCCGATTCATCGGCGGCAATGCGGCACATTTCCAGCCTTGTTTCCCCCGAAACATCCGACTGCCGCTTGTGCGGCGGCGTGCCTGTGGGGGTGATCAGAAACCTGTCCAGTCCAAGACGATTGCTCCATTCACGGGCAAGATGAATATGTCCGTTGTGCGGCGGGTTGAATGTCCCGCCCAAAAAGCCTATTCTCATTTTCTGCGCTTATCTCGGGGCAGTTCAATAACCGGCTTTTCCTTATTCACACGGAAAAGCACAAATTTGCGCCCTATCACCTGCACCACATCGGAATGGGTCTGGACCGCAAGCTGCTCGGCACATTCCCGCGCGTCGATGGGGGCTGTTTCAAGCGCCTTGCCCTTGACAAGCTCTCTCGCGGTCAGCGCGTCCTCCGTCTGCTTGACGATATTGTCCGTAAGTCCGCCCTTGCCAACCATCACAATGGTATCCGCGTCGGCTGCGAGCGAACGCAGAAAAGCTCTCTGCTTGCTGTTTAACATTTATCTTCCTCCCAACAATTTTCTGAAACGCGGCTTCCGCGTTATCTTTCGGCAAGTCTCCCGGCAAGCAGTCTCAGCGCCTTGCCTCTGTGACTTAGTCTGTCCTTTTCCTCACCGGATATTTCGGCGAAAGTCTTTCCGCTTTCAAAGTAGAACAGCGGATCATATCCGAAGCCGTTCTCCCCGCGGTACTCAAATCCGATGCGACCCTCACATTCGCCTCGAACGGTAAAATATTCACCGTCCGGATATGCGCAGCATATGACACACACATATCGTGCTGTGCGCTGCTCAAAGGGAATTCCTTCGAGATTTTTGAGCAGGAACTCGTTGTTGTCGTCGTCATTGCCGCCGGAATAGCGCGCGGAATACACCCCCGGCGCACCGCCGAGAGCATCCACACAGATTCCCGAATCGTCAGCAAGAGCGGGCATGTGCAGCGCCTTCGCAAATTCGGTTGCCTTGATAATCGCGTTTGCCTCGAATGTATCGCCGTCCTCCACCGGGTCAATGCCTTCCCCGCCGCACTGTGCGGGTGTGACAATCTCTATCTCAAGCGGCTCCAATATCCGGGCAAATTCCTTTAATTTATGCGGATTGTGGGTGGCCACTACAAATGTCGTCTTACTCATCTTTATGATTCTCCCCGTCCCCGGCGTCTTCACCGTCATCCGTTTTTTCTCCGAAGGTAATGTCAAAATCGCCTACGCTGTCGGAATTTTCAAAAAGCGCGGCGGCAAACGCCTTGGGATTGAAAGGCTGCAAATCTTCTATTTTTTCGCCCACTCCGATAAACTTGACCGGAACCCCCAGTTCCTCCTTGATGGCCAGAACCACACCGCCGCGTGCGGTGCCGTCCAGCTTGGTGAGAATAATGCCGGTCAGTCCCGCGGCGTCCTTGAAGGCTCTCGCCTGATTGATGGCATTCTGTCCGGTTGTCGCGTCAAGCACAAGCAGCACTTCACGGTCACAGTCGGGCGCCTCACGGTCGATGACACGGTTTATCTTGGCAAGTTCGTCCATCAAATGCTTCTTGTTGTGAAGCCTGCCGGCTGTATCGCAGATGAGAATATCCGCCTTGCGTGCCTTCGCGGCGCTTATGCCGTCAAATACCACCGCCGCCGGATCGCTGCCTTCGGTGTGCTTGACAATGTCGCACTTGGCTCTTTCCGCCCAGATTTCAAGCTGATCAATCGCAGCCGCGCGGAATGTATCGGCGGCGGCGATCACCACCTTTTTGCCGTCCTTGCGAAAAGCTGAACAGAGTTTGCCGATGGTGGTGGTCTTGCCGACGCCGTTGACTCCAATTACCAGAATGACGGACGGCTTGGTGTCCAGCCTGAGCGACATATCTCCGTCAAGCATTTCGGCAATCGTCTCGATGAAAAGATCGCGCACCTGACCGGGGTCTTTGGTTCCGGTCTTTTTGACCTTGTCGCGCAGGGTGTCGCATATCTTTTCGGAAGTGAGCATTCCGACGTCCGCCGCAATCAACAGTTCCTCAAGCTCCTCAAACAATTCCTCGTCAACCTTGGTAAAACGTTTGAAGAGCGCGTCTATCTGACCCATAATTCCGTCACGGGTCTTTTTTAATCCTTCCTTCAGGCTCTTGAAAAACCCCATCAATCATTCCTCCATATACTTCTATAGCGTATTGCTGTCTTATCTTATAATTATAGCCATGTTACAGATAAAATGCAAGCAGTTTTTTTGCCGCGGCGTATTTATATACATTAGATACATATTACGCGCATCAAATAAAAAAAGAGTTGACAATTATACGAGAATTTGTTAATATGAATAACGTATCGAGGCTGATGAGGGCATCTTATCAGACACAAAAATGATAAAAAGATCTCACTATTGTTTAAAGGCGGTATCGTGATTATGAAAAAAAAATCTCCAAAACTGATAATAACACTGGTGCTGGTGCTTCTGCTTGTGGCAACAGGCGCCGCATTTCTGTTCTTTAACAGCAATTACGCTGTTCTGGACGGGAAGGTTTATCCGATTTCGGTTACGGAAATCGACCTGAGAAACAGTGAGATAAAGGACCTCGCTCCTTTGAACAAATTAAGAAAGCTGGAACGCGCTGACATTTCCGGCAGCAAGGTGCAGACCCTTGACCCGCTTAAAGGATGCCCTTCGCTTCGCGCCGTTATCATCAGCGGAAGCGACTTTGCGGCCGATCAGTGCATTGATTTTTACCAGCTGCACCCCGACGCCGAGCTTGTATGCGGCGTGATCATTTCCGACCGCACTTACAGCTCAGATACCAGAGCAGCCGAGGTTTCGGAAACGGCAGACGACGATGAGATCAAACAATTCGCGGCTTTGAAAAAACTGGAAACGCTGGACCTGACCAAAGTGAACGTGTCGGACGGTATCATCGATTATTTACAGCTCAAACTGCCCGATTGCGCTATTGCAAGAAAGCTGACATTCAACGGAACAGAATACTTAAGCACCGACGAGACCGTCACGCTTCCGGCTGATTTTTTTGATGGCAATGTTCCGGCAGGCATCAACATACTCAAACGCTTTAACAACCTCAAAACGATTGACGCCACCGCATGTAAAGGTGACGAGGCGCTCTACGATCTGCAACAGCTTTTCCCGGACTGCTGCGTCAAGTGGAACATTTCCATTTTCAATCAAAAAACCAACACTGCCGTCGAATCGCTCAACTTTGACAAGCAGGAACGCACGATGGAAGAATACAAGGCCGAATTTGAGAAAAAGCTCAAATATTTCCATAATCTGAAAAGAATCTCCATGTGCAAATGCGGTCTTAGCGATGATTCTATGGGGACACTTATCGAACAGTATCCGGGCATTAAATTTGTGTGGTACGTATCGGTCGGCCGCTGGCTTGTGCGGTCAGACGCCACTTCGTTTTCAACCCTGATCTGGGACAAGGCGGACGGCAGAAGGTGGAACGAAAACAACTGCGCTTCGCTTTTCAAATACTGCACCGATCTGGTATCGCTGGATATGGGACACTGTCATATGAAGGATATCTCCGCCATCACCAATCTGAAAAAGCTGCGCGGATTGATTCTGACAGACAATTTTGTAGAGGATATTTCTCCTCTTGCCGAACTGGAATATCTGGAATTCGTTGAGATGAACGGCAACAACGTCAAGAGTGTCGAACCTTTGAAGGATCTGAAAAACCTCAAAATGCTCAATCTCACCAGCAGCGCGGACCTTATCGATCTCTCGCCGCTCTATGAGCACGACAATCTGAAGATGGTCATATTCGACTCGCTTACGCCAAAGGACGAACAGGAACGCTTCACCAAATCCAATCCCAACTGTAAGTCATATTTCATCAAAGGCCGCAACACCCGCACCACCAACAACGCATGGAAGGCGCAGGCAATGAGAGAAAAGTACAAAAACTCCTTCCGGTACTGGAATTTCGTAGTGGGTTACGATGAGGAAAAAGACGAATTCCTTTACGATTATTCCAACCGTTTCAGAATGGGATACAGATAATGACTGACATAAAAAAGCATCGCCTGACAGGCAGCCGCCATCATCGTGGCTGTTGTGTCAGGCGATCGTTTTTTCTGTACGTTTGCAAAAGGATATTATGAAGGGAACTTGCGGGATGGTGGCGCTCCGATTTGGAATCTGTCCATCAAGCCGCAGAATCTGCTGCGGAGTTTTTTATAAAGCATCAGTCCAAGCACCGTGCCGGCCGTGTTTAAAATCAGGTCGTCAATATCCGTCCATCGGGGAAGGAACATCTGACTGATCTCTATGAACAGCGAAACACAGAAGCCGACAGCTGTCGCGGTCTTGTCTGACGTTCGCCAAAGCAGCGGCACAAAGAATCCGAACGGCATGAACATAACGATGTTGCCTAAGAAGTCGATGAGCAGACTTTTGGCCGAGTGATACACAACCAGATCTCTCAGTGTATAGCAGATAAATCTGAACGGAATCAGGGCTGTACGTTGATGACCGCCCCATACGACCTTCACACCGTCCGCTCCCATTGCAAGGGGCGGAATCACTGTCTGCGATGCAAGGCCCGCAATAAATGCCACAAACAGGAGCAAACCAATTTCATGATACCAGTTCCACTTCAAATGTCTTAACTTTACCACAATCAGTCTTACAATAATGTGGATTGGCATTATCAGCACCATGTATGGAATCATCCCTGATAAATGTCTGATGATCTGACTCATTTACCGCTTCTCACCTTTTCATTTTGTGCCGAATATCCTGTCGCCGGCGTCTCCCAGCCCCGGAACTATGTAGGCCGCTTCATTGAGGTGATCGTCAAGGCTACCGACATAGATGTCGATGTCGGGATGTGCTTCCTTAAGCGCATTCAAGCCCTCGGGCGCCGCGATAATGCACATGAATTTGATATTCCGGCAGCCCTTTGCCTTGATGAAATCGACAGCCTGTATGGCGGAGCCGCCCGTTGCCAGCATCGGATCGGGGAGAACGACGATTCTCTGGTCGATGTTCTCGGGAAGCTTGCAGTAATATTCGTGCGGCTCGTGGGTAACTTCGTCGCGATAAAGGCCGATGTGTCCCACCTTTGCGTTGGGAACAAGTGCGAGAATCCCGTTGACCATGCCCAGTCCGGCGCGAAGAATCGGCACAACGGCGAGCTTTTTGCCCCGGATCATGGGCTGCATGGATTCGGCAACAGGACTTTTGACCGCTACCAGCTCGGTCGGCAGATCGCGAAGTGCTTCATACCCCATCAGCATGCCGATTTCCTCCACCAGTGCGCGAAAGTCCTTTGTGCCGGTGGTTTCGTCACGCAGAAGGGATATCTTGTGCTTGATCAGCGGATGATCCATAATGACTACTTTTGACATGTTTTAATAAGCCTCCTTATTTTTCAGGTAAGATTTAGGTGATTGTAAAACTTGAAAAAACATCGTAAATACGGGGATTGGGGAGGTGGAGCCATAAGCTTTTTCTCCATTTTCGGGAAGGCAGACCTTCATTTGTCTCTTTATCTGTTGCGCCCAAACCTGATTTGCATCACAGTGCGTTGCAGCGATGGGCTCTGCCCCTGCCTTTTTGCCTTCGGCAAAAAGGGCTACCCCGCCAAGGCTCCGCCCTGGACGGGCCAGGAGGAACAAGTTCCCCCTGGACTCCCACGCTCGCATCCGCTCGCTAA
>ONYN01000169.1 GCA_900322085.1 uncultured Eubacteriales bacterium
ATGCGTGACGATAAAAGCAGCTCGAAATCCCTATTTTATGGGATTTCCTATGATATTATCGTCACGTTTTCGAGAATCCAGGTTAAAAATCCTAAGCGTGTAGAATTACTTAGCTGTTTATTATGATAGCACATTATTTCGTAATATTCAACCACTTCCGGCAAATCTTTCCTGTTAATTTTTATATTTTTTTACTGAAAAAATCTTCATATTTAGTAAAAATACATCTTGCATGAACCCGCAGTAATATTTTCCCCTCAATGGAAAAATTAACATGTTTTAACCACTGACTTTTCAACAATGGTGGAAAAGTCGGTCGATAACCTCCGGATTCCCGCCAAAAAGCCCCCTTTTTCACTGATCTTTTGTGGAAAACCCGGTGGAAAGTGTGGATAAGCCGGTTTATGACTCCAACGCCTCCATTTACGATTTGTAATACATTTTGAATATTATGTACATGCGCAGTTTTTTTGATTTTTTGTTGTGCTATTTTTTCATGTGTGGTATAATGAACATAAAAAGGAGATGACCGGCCAATGGTAAGATCCATTATAAAAGACGTGCTGTTTCTGGGACAGAAATCCCAGCCCGCCACACCGGAGGATATTCCTGTCGCCAACGACCTGATTGACACCCTCCGGGCTAATTCTCAGCAGTGCGTCGGCATGGCGGCCAACATGATAGGCGTCAAAAAATGCATCATCGTATTCGACGTGGGCGGCACGATTGTTGAAATGTTCAACCCGAGAATCATAAGCAAATCGGTGCCTTTTGAAGCTGTGGAGGGCTGTCTTTCTCTCTGCGGCGCACGCTCCGTGACCCGGTACAAAAATATCAAGGTGGAATGGAAGACACGTCAGTTCCAGACCAAAACACAGACCTTTACCGGCTGGATCGCGCAGATCATCCAGCACGAAATCGACCACTGCAACGGTGTGATCATTTAGGCAGAAGTCAATGTGTCAATCAACAAGGAGGAAATATAAAAAATGCTGTTTATATGCTATCCCAAATGCACCACATGTCAGAAGGCAAAGGCATGGCTTGACCAGAACCATATTCCATACACCCTGCGCGACATCAGGCAGGAGAATCCCACCTGCGACGAGCTTGCGGGCTGGCACAAAGCAAGCGGTCTGCCGCTGAGAAAATTTTTCAACACAAGCGGCACGCTTTACAAATCAATGAATCTCAAGGACAGGCTGCCCGACATGACCGAGGAGCAGCAGCTCAGGCTGCTCGCCACCGACGGTATGCTGGTCAAGCGCCCGATTCTGGTAGGCGAAGGCTTCGTACTGGTCGGCTTCAGGGCGGATGAATGGGAGCAGAAGGTCAAGTGATTTTGCTCATTGCGAAAATTTGAAAAACGGGCAAACATGTTATGTTGTAATTTTATTTAAAAATAACCACTCTTTAAAGTATGAAGTAGGCAAATAGCCGAATCTCTTTTTTGGCGTTTTTTTTGGATTTTGTCTATTGCAAAGAATTTGAAAACATGCTAGAATATTGAAGTTGTTTGTTTATGAATTTACACTATCGAGAAGAGGTTATTCTGATGTCTACCAAGTATATATTTGTCACAGGCGGCGTTGTTTCGGGTCTCGGCAAGGGCATTACGGCGGCATCTCTGGGCAGACTGCTCAAGGCCAGAGGCATGCGCGTTACCATGCAGAAACTCGATCCGTATCTCAATGTCGACCCTGGCACAATGAATCCCATTCAGCACGGCGAGGTATTCGTCACCGACGACGGAGCTGAAACCGATCTTGACCTCGGACATTACGAGCGCTTTATTGACGAAAGTCTCAACCGCAGCAGCAATGCCACCTCGGGCAAGATTTATAATAATGTGATCCAGCGCGAACGTCACGGCGATTATCAGGGCGGCACGGTGCAGGTCATCCCTCACGTCACCCGCGAAATCATGGACATCATCGCCATGGACAAGCAGGACGTTGACGTAGCCCTTGTGGAAATAGGCGGCACGGTCGGCGACATTGAAAGCCAGCCCTTCCTTGAAGCTATCAGACAATTCTCGACCATTGTCGGCAGAAACAACTGCCTGTTTATACATGTGACCCTTCTCCCCTATCTGGCGGCAAGCAAGGAGCACAAAACCAAGCCCACCCAGCACTCCGTCAAGGAGCTTCTCAGCGTCGGCATCCAGCCCGATATCATCGTGCTGCGCGCCGAGCAGCCGTTTGATCCCTCCATCAAGCAGAAGATCGCCCTTTTCTGCAACATCAGCCAGAAAAACGTCATCGCCAATCTTGATGTCCCCCTGCTTTATGAAGCTCCTCTTTTCCTCAAAAAAGAAGGTCTTGACGAGATCGTCTGCAATTACTTCGGGATCGACGTCAACGGTCCGCAGGATCTTTCCGACTGGATTGAGATGGTCGAAACCGCAAAGAATCTCACCGAATCGGTCAGAATCGCTATGGTTGGCAAATATACCGCACTTCACGACTCTTACATAAGCGTTGTAGAGGCTCTCAAGCACGGCGGCATCGGAAACAAGGTAGACGTCGACATCAAATGGGTCGAATCCGACACCATCACAGAGAATAACGTATTTGAAGTGCTCGGCGACGTGGACGGCATACTTGTTCCCGGCGGCTTCGGCGACAGGGGCATAGAAGGCATGATCATTGCCGCCAATTACGCACGCACCAACAATATCCCCTATCTCGGCATCTGCCTCGGCATGCAGATTGCAATGATCGAATTTGCCCGCAACGTGCTGGGCTTTGAGGACGCGCACAGCGTGGAATTCAACCACGGCACCGCCCATCCGGTCATTGACCTCATGCCCGAACAGCGCGAGGTTGAGGATCTCGGCGCCACCATGCGCCTGGGCAAATATCCCTGCAAGCTCACGCCCGGCTCTAAGGTGCATGAATGTTACGGTTCCGATCTCATTGAGGAACGTCACCGCCACCGCTACGAGGTCAACAACATCTACCGCGGTGAGTACGAAAACAACGGTCTTGTGTTCTCCGGTCAGTCGCCCGACGGTCACATCGTTGAAATGATCGAGCTGCCGGAGCATCTGTGGTATGTGGCCTGCCAGTTCCACCCCGAATTCAAGTCCCGTCCCAACCGTCCGCACCCGCTCTTCAAGAGCTTTGTGGAAGCTGCGATGAAATACAGGGACAAGTAATTCTTTTATCAAAAAAGCAAATGTTCAAATTGCAAATGCAGGACATTCAAAAGACTTGCATTTGCAATTATTTATAATGACACTCCAAACGAAGGAGCGTGAATAATTTTCAATGGATACAACCGCTAAAAAAACATCTGGCGAGGACATCAAAGAATATTGCCAGCTGGTCCGCTCGGTAATGGAAGCGCGTCTGGAGGGCAGAATGCCCCTTGCGTTTACCCACACTTACGGCTGTCAGGGAAATGTTTCCGACGGCGAAAGAATCAACGGAATGCTGGCAGAAATGGGATTCGGCTTCACCGATGACCCCGACAGCGCCGATTTTATCCTGTACAACACCTGCGCCGTCAGGGAACACGCCGAGGACAGGGTTTTTGGAAACGTCGGCGCATTAAAGCACGTCAAAAACCGCAATCCCCATCTCATCATTGCTCTCTGCGGCTGCATGGTACAGCAAAAGAGCGTCGCCGACAAGATTCGCGCAAGCTATCCGCACGTCAATCTGGTATTCGGCACCCATGTCATCAGTCGCTTCCCCGAACTGCTCTACCGCACGCTTACGGGAGGCAAACGCGTATTTGAGCTGTCGCAGGAGGACAATTCCATCTGCGAGGAGCTTCCGGTAAGGCGCGACAGCGCCATCAAGGCATGGCTGCCGATCATGTACGGCTGCGACAACTTCTGCACCTACTGCATTGTTCCTCACGTCCGTGGCAGAGAACGCAGCCGCGACGCGTCGCACATTCTTGCCGAGGCAAGGGAACTGATCGCCGCCGGACACAAGGATATCACCCTTCTGGGGCAGAACGTCAACAGCTACGCCGTCAAAAATGCTGTAAGTTCGGACGGCGAGGACTGGAATTTCCCAAAGCTCCTCAGAGAAATCGACAGCATCGACGGGGATTATGTGCTTCGGTTTATGACCAGCCACCCGAAGGACTGTACACCTGAGTTGCTCGACGCAATGGCAGAGGGAACACACACCGCGCACCATCTTCACCTGCCGGTGCAGTGCGGCTCCAACCGTGTGCTGAAGGCAATGAACCGCCGCTACACTCGGGAAAAATATCTGGAGCTTGTGCGCATGGCAAGGGAGAAAATGCCCGATATTTCACTCACCAGCGACATCATCGTTGGCTTTCCCGGCGAGACCTACGAGGAATTTCAGGAGACGCTTTCACTCGTGCGCGAAGTGAGATATACCTCTCTCTTCACATTCATATATTCCGCACGCGAAGGTACTCCCGCCGCCAAAATGGAGGATCCTGTGCCGCACGCCGAAAAGGCAAAATGGATGAAGGAGCTGCTCGACACACAGGAAGCCATTGCTGCCGAGCGCTGCGCTTCCATGATGGGTAGCCGTCAGAGGGTGCTTGTGGAAGGTATCGACACACGCGACAATTCACTGTTTTGCAGGACTGGCACCAACATAATTGTAAAGTGCGTGGGAGATCACGGACTGGTCGGCAGCTTTGCCGAGTGCGAGATAACCGACGCGAAAAATTGGGTATTACAGGGTAAATTTATCCCTTGAATATTTTTATCATCAGAACAACAAAGGAGACGTACAACATGACAATCATCGAAATGGCAAGAGAAATGGGCAAGCTTATTCAGGAATCCGACGAGTACAAGGCTCTCATGGAAGCCAGAACCGCAAGCGACAACGACGAGGAGCTTCAGAAGCAGATAGGCGAATTCAACCTGGTTCGCATGAAGATGGAGATCGAATCCTCCAAGCCCGAACCCGATCAGGACAAGATAGGCGAGCTTAACGAGCAGCTGATGAGCATCTACACCGCCGTTATGGAGAGCGAAAACATGGCCGCGTTCAACAAGGCCAAGGACGTTGTCGATCACATGATGAATCACGTCACAGCCATTCTGACAGCGGCGGTCAACGGCGAGGATCCCGCCACCTATGATCCTGAAGCCGCTTCCTGCGGCGGCGACTGCTGCACTTGCGGCGGCTGCCACTGATTTTTCCCAGATTGTACCGCACCTCCGCGGAGCAAATGTCAATTGCGTGTCATTTGTTCCGCGGATTTTTTTAATATTTAAAATTATTGTGAAATTATGAATTTATCATAAAATCCCTTGTAAAAGTACTCAAATCATTATACAATTGTATTTGTGTAAACTG
>ONYN01000247.1 GCA_900322085.1 uncultured Eubacteriales bacterium
CAATAGGTATTATAAAACAGCCCGATATGTGGCGGTTTAAAAGGAAAGATGCAAGTTACAGCACAGTGCCAAGCAAGGAAATGCTGATGTATGCGTTTCCATTTATTATTTCCATGGGAATTACGTTGATTTTTCAAGCCATGGATAAAATATCACTTAATTATTTCTGCTCATATTCCGAGGTCGGCATATATTCTTCTGCTATGACCATTATCGCTGTATTCGCGATTATTCAGACGACATTTAATTCTCTGTGGGCGCCGATGCAGATGGAACATTTTGCTAATAATCCAGATGACCGCTCATTTTTTCAGAAGGGAAACAAAATGATTACAGTTGTTATGTTTTCTTTTGGACTGTCTTTGATATTAGTGAAAGATCTATTCGCTTTGTTTCTTGGCAGCAAGTATCGTGAGGCAGCGTATATTCTTCCGTTTCTGGTGTTCAATCCCATTATGTACACTATCTCTGAGACAACTGTCGGCGGCATTATTTTCATGAAAAAGAGCAAGCTTCAGATTGTGATCGCTGTAGGAGCGTGTATTACCAATATAGTCGGAAATACGCTGTTAGTTCCCAAAATCGGATGTCAGGGAGCGGCGATTTCTACTGGGATTTCATATATTGTTTTTTTTACTTTGAGAACATTCATCAGCAACAGATATTACTATATTGATTTTTCTCTGAAGCGGTTCTATTTCCTTACGTGTGTAACCTCTGCTTATGCTTTGTATAATACATTTGTCCACTTTAATATCTGGTGTGTTATTGGCTATCTGTTTTGCATGTCTGTGCTTGTGATTCTGTACAAAGAAACCGTTATTTTTGGAATTAACTATCTGAAAAAGTTCATGAAAAAAGATCGCTTTTTTAGAAAAGTTGATAAGGGAACAACTTAATTTGGGAGTCGATAAAAATGGATTTAAAGAAAATGATTAGTTTTATTTTTTTTGTGCTTCTCTCACTGCCAAAGACTCTGTATTTTTACTGGAAGATGGAATTGAATGGGGGCCTTACATTCAGTAATGATCGAGGTGAAATTTGAAGAATGAAAATATTCTTTTTACCTACTTCCTATCCCGATGCCCGGCACCCACAGAAAACTATATTTATCTATGAGCAGGCAAAGCAGCTTGCCCGAATGGGGCATGAGATCACGGTGCTTCACATAAACAGACTGCCTTCCTCCAAATTGCTGACGGCGTCTGATAAATCTATCAGGCGGATGGATGATGGATTTGCCATCCGCTATGTCGTAGAACAGAAAACCTTTGCGGAAAGGCAAATCCCCTATTTGAGTAAGAATCAATTTGTAAAAAACGCTGAGCGCCTGTTTCAGCGGGCAGCGGAGGAACGTAGTAAGCCGGATGTGATTTATGCCCATTTCTCTCAATGGGCGGGATATGCCGGAACAATTCTGTCCGAAAAATACGGTGTGCCGTTGGTCACACTCGAACATTTTAGTCAACTAATTGATGATCATCCTCCGACGGTTCTTATGGATTGCGTGAAGCAGACGATGGAAAAATCGCAGTATTTTCTCTGTGTGTCTGAAAAGCTCAAAGAATCCCTGATTAAAAAAATGAATCCTGCAAAAGAGCTTTTGGTAGTGCCAAATATGATTGATCCGAGTTTTATTTATCAACCGTTAAAGCCACATGAGGGATTTGTTTTCAGTTCAATTGGCCGTCTGGTTGCCGTAAAGGACTATCCAACCTTGATATCGGCGTTCATCTCCGCATTTTCTCCCAGTGAAAATGTAACTCTGCGTATTGGCGGAAGCGGGGAAGAGTATCGGAAGCTTTCCGATATGGTTCGTTCCGCCGGCAGAGAGCATCAGATTGTTTTTCTCGGAGGTCTGACAAGAGAGCAGACGATTGACGAATACATCAATTGCGATTGTTTTGCATTGGCCAGTATCCATGAAACATTTGGTATAGTTTACAGAGAGGCTCTGGTCACCGGCAGACCAATTATTACAACCGATCATGAAGGATTTGAATACGGTCAATGGCATGATGAATACGGCTATAGGGTTCCAAAAAAAAACATTAAAGCCCTTGCCAAGGCGATGAGACAAATAAAAGATAATTATTTTCTCTTTGACGGCAGATTGATTTCGGAACTTTGTCTGCGTGACTGTTCGGCCGATATCATCGGGGCAAGAATTGAAGAAATTTTAATCAAAGCAAAAGGGGAATTTCTTGAGTAAATTTGTATTAATTTCCAAAGATGCAATGTGTACGGACTATCTTCCCGTTTACGGAAATAAACAATGGAAAACACCTAATATTGACGCGTTGGCTGAGCAGGGAACCGTTTTCACCCGCCATTATACAGCAGCTCCGTCTACGGTAATGTCATTTTACGCAATGGCTACAGGAACATTTGCACATGAGACAAAATATGAGCTATACCAGAAGATTCACGAAGTGTATCAGGGGGAAACCATATTTACCAAACTCAAAGACAAAGGCTTCAAATGCCATCTCGTGTGGGACGAAGAATGGGAAGTGCTGTTTGATTATTACGACTATTATCGCGATGATGTTGAAGTTCATTCGTTACATGGGTTAAGACAAGGCGTGGGTTCACATTACGTGCATGACGGTTTTTTGCAGCCTGACGACAGTAAAGCGGAACAGGCCTTTCAGATGACTTCTAAGGTGATCAAGGACATTTTGGATTCCGATGAAAATGTGTTCTTGTGGGTTCATTTTCCTCATGTGTTTTATGGCAGAGTATCTTACGGAAGCGATATAGAGCTGCTCGACCGTTATGTAGGTATGATCAGAGAGTTGGTACCGGATCATTGCATTGCGTTCACAGCCGATCATGGCAACGAAAACGGACACAAGGGAAAAATCAGCTATGGTTTTGATGCATATCAGGGGTCTATCAGAATTCCGCTGATTACGCCCCGTATTGGTGATTATAAAGTTTACAACCAGTCGACGTCCTCGATTGATCTTCTCGA
>ONYN01000199.1 GCA_900322085.1 uncultured Eubacteriales bacterium
ATTCCTTGCTGTGAATCATCTGTGCGGCCAATGCCGCTATTGCTTATATTATACAACCGCAAATCAGTTTGCGCAACAGGTTTTTACACCGGCGGCAGGAAAAACAGATTTTTATTTACAATTGGCCGTACCAAATTGTCACTGTGTTTATTGACTTTTTTATATGCGAATGATAAAATAAAATCTGACTGTTGATAGTTCAGTTGATATAGGAGGTCGATGCTTTGGCGGAAATGTATGAATTTTCAGGTTCGGCAAGTTCGTCAATCTTTTTATCGTTGTTATCACATGGAAAGAGAGCGGCTATGATGACCGTATTGGTTGCGGCAGCGATGCTTCTGACGGGCTGTTCGGGCGAAAAGACCCAAGAGAGCAATGACGTGAAGGAAAAGGTCGTCATAAGCGAGGTGATGAGCACCAACAGTTATTACGCGCCGCTGGAAGACGGCAGCTGTTACGATTGGGTGGAATTTCACAATGTGTCCGAAGAGTCTGTCAATCTCAAGGGCTGCTTGCTTTCGGACAATGTGAGAATGGCAGATAAGTGGAGCATACCGGCGGATTTCGTTCTGGAGCCCGACGGTTACGGAATCATATATCTGTCGGGTCTGGACAAGGTGGACGATCAGGGTCACATTCATACCGGCTTCAAGCTGTCCTCCAAGGGCGAGACTATGATCTTCAGCGATTCTGCCGGCAATGTGATAACACAGCTTGAAATTCCGGAATGTACCATGGCCAATATCTCCTATGGCCTTGACCCGGAAAAAGAAGAATATGTATGGTACGCCGTGGCTTCCCCCGGTTCGGAAAACACGGGAAATACCGCGGCCCAGCCCGATCAGCTGGTTTTTCCCGAGAGCGGACTGGTCATCAACGAATATATGACCAAAAACACATATGTCATTTATGACAGTGAAAGCCGCTACAGCGATTGGGTGGAGATTTACAACTCCTCCGATCAGGATGTAAGTCTCAGGGGCTACTCGCTGTCTGACAATGAAAACGGGGACGGCAAATGGTTTTTCCCGTCAGACGCGACGATAGGCGCGGGACAATATCTGCTGGTCTTCTGCGCCAGTGAAGGCACCTCCGGTTCAAACGAGCTGCACGCCGATTTTTCGCTTAAAACAGATGACGTCATCACGCTGTTTTCTGTTTCGGGTTCGGTGGTGGACTCGGTAAAGGCGGTGGAGCTCAATCCGAATGTTTCCTGCGGGCGCGACCCGCAGAGCGGTCAGTTGAAACTCTTTGCAAGTCCCACCCCCGGCAGTGCGAATACAACCTATTCCTACGAGCTTACGACATCAGTGATGCCTGCGCCGGTTGCAAAGGTGTTTGTCAGCGAGGTGATGTGCGTCTCTTCAAATGGCGAAGATTACAGCAGGGATTTTATCGAGTTGTACAATTCGTCGTCCGAGGAGATGTCGCTCGGAGGATACGGCCTTTCCAAAAGTGAGAGCGGCGCCGCCTTTACGTTTCCGGAGGTTTCCATACCCGCGGGAGGCTACAGGGTGGTTTACTGTACGGGCAAAAACGCGTCAAAGGCCGGCAAGACCCTGACCGCCGCGTTCAAGCTTGGTCAGGACGGCGAGAGCATATTTTTTTTTGATCCGGCCGGTCACATCATAGATATATTTCACACCGGCAAGCAGACCTACGGTCATTCCTCGGGCAGGTCCGGAAAAGCCTTTAATCAGGTATGCCTGTTTGAGACTCCCACTCCCGGCAAGAGCAACTCCCCCGGGACATATGCGGGATATGCGCAGGTTCCCGGATTTTCCTCGATGGGAGGATATGTTTCAAAGGGCTTTGAACTGACAATGGAGGTTCCCGAAGGGTGCAGGGTTTTTTACACCACAAACGGCAGCCCGCCGTCTGTCTCTTCCAGGGAATATAAAAAGCCGGTGGTGATTGATAAAAGCACCGTTGTGCGGGCGATATCCGTGCGTGAGGGATTTCTGCCGAGTCAGATGGTGACAGCGACATTTCTGGTGGAAAAGGAACATTCCGTTCCGGTGGTATCGGTGATGTCTGATCCCGACGGACTTTTTTCCAACAAAACAGGTATTATGTCAAAGTATGAAAATGGCCTTGTTCCCGGCGCTCCCAATTACACCAGCAATGAGGAGCGGGAGATCACCTTTGAATATTATGTTGACGGCAAGAGGGCGGTGTCCTTCAACGCGAGAACGCGTGTGTTCGGTGAGACGTCGCGCAAGGAGGCGCAGAAGGCTCTGGCGGTGCTGCTGTCGGAAAAATACGGGTCGAATGAGGTGTTCTTTCCTTTTTTCGGCAAAAACACGGTCAGCGTGTTTTCGTCGCTGGTGCTTCGTCCGTCCGGACAGGACTGGACAAGGGCGCACATGAGGGACGAGCTTTGTTCCCGTCTGATTCGCGGCACCATGCAGTGCGATTACATGGAGGCACAGCCGGTGGCTCTTTACATCAACGGGGAATACTGGGGGCTTTACTACCTAAGAGAAAAACTCAACGAGGATTATTTGGTGCATAAATACGGCATGACCAAGGGACAGATTGATATCGTTAAGTGGGAAAGAATTCAGCAGGCAGGAAGCAGAGCCGATTATCTGGCGCTTTGCGACTACTGTGAGACGCACGATCTGTCGGTCAAGAAAAATTACGAGTATGTGTGTTCTCAGATCGACGTGGATTCTTTTATGGATTGGTGGATATTTGAAACCTACGTATCCAACAACGACACCGGAAATACCCGGTGCTACCGCGATCAGAACGACGGCAAATGGCACTGGATGCTGTTTGATCTGGATTATGCCTTTTCGCTGTATAATTACAACAAAAAGAATTACATCAAAAGCTTTATGCTCGGGCCGTTTCACGGACAGGCACAGTGCAACAATTCCCTGCCGAGAAACCTGCTTAAAAATGACGAATTCCGGGAGAAGTTTATCATACGCTACTTCAGGCATATCAAGACCACCTTTGCCCCCGACAGAGTGATCTCGGTCATGGACGAGCTTTCCAATGAGATAAAGGACGAAATGCCGCGGCAGGCGGAACGCTGGGGAAAGCCCACCGTGAGCTATTGGAATTACAACAAAAAGACCATCAAGCAGATTATCAACGAAAAACCTGAAATCGCCCGACAGCAGATCAAAGAGGCGTTCCGTCTGAGCGAAAAGCAGGTGAAGAAATATTACGATATGGCGTGAGGGGGTGTGAAATGATTGAAATATAAAAATCACAAGCTGAGACATGAACTGAAATATATCATTTCTTTCAGGGATTATTATGAGCTTAAGACACGCGCTATGACCTTTATGCGGCATGACGAGCATGGAAATGACGGTAAGTACTTCATCAGGAGTCTTTATTTCGACGATATTATGCTTTCCGATTACAACCAGAAAATGGACGGCTGGAGCAGGAGACGCAAGTACCGCATAAGGATATACGACCTTAGCGATGAGGTGATCAAATTTGAAATCAAAGACAAATACGACAGTTGTATATCAAAGGTTTCGTCAGTCATCAGCTATGATGAATACAAGAGCCTGATTAACGGAGATTTTGATTTTATCAGCGACATGATTTTTTCAAATTCCGACAACGGCAGCCGCAAGGCTCTGCGTATGGCTTTTATCGACAATGCCTCAAAGATTCTGTCGCCGCAGGTGGTGGTGGATTACAACCGTGAGGTGTTTATCTGCGATGAGGGAAACGTGCGCATGACCTTCGATATGGATTTAAGAGCCGGTCTTGCATCGGGGGATATATTTGACCCGGAGCTTGTGACTGTGCCGGCATATGAAGAGGGCTGCATGATTCTGGAAGTGAAGTATGACGATTATCTTCCGGATTATATCAGGCAGATGCTCAGACCGCTGGGCAGATGGCAGTCGTCTCAGTCAAAGTACGCCATGTGCTGCATAGCGCAGGCCAATTATTTTGGAAAGGATGTATATTAATGAATTTCAGTGATGTTTTCAAAGGCAAATTTCTCAGTCAGGTGGGCAGCATTTCGGCTGTCGACGCGGTGATCTCCCTGGCAATCGCCATTGCGCTGGGTCTGGTGATATTTCTCGTTTACAAAAAGACATTCAGCGGCGTTATGTACAGCAGCAGCTTCAATATGTCGCTGTTGCTCATGGTGGTCATCACGTCGGTGATCATTCTGACCATCAGCTCCAACGTCGTGCTGTCGCTGGGCATGGTCGGCGCTCTTTCGATTATCCGATTCCGCACGGTCATAAAAGACCCGGTGGATATCATGTATCTTTTCTGGGCGATTTCCATAGGAATCATCGTCGGCGCCCATCAGTATCTTTTTGCG
>ONYN01000072.1 GCA_900322085.1 uncultured Eubacteriales bacterium
ACAGCTTTCAACAGCTTTGCTATTTTAACACTATTGAAGGGCATTGTCAACCCTTTTTTTGCCTATTTTTTATGTTTGGCTATTCTGCTTATTTCACAGGTTGGTTTATTGACATTCGGCACTAATGTTATCCCCCTGTTTTCAACCGCGATTACAAGGAGTATTAGCGCTGCGGACGCTTATTACATTTTGTTCACTACAATTGATTCTTAACATTTAATGAAAAGGCGGATTGCTGCGCTATTATCTTCATTTATTCTCAAAATCAACAGATTTTTTCAAATATTTGATTGACATTATCATTTTAAGATGATAAAATTGTCTTGTAATCTTGTAGGCATGCACTTGCCACGCCCAAAAGAGTGCGATTTATAATTTTGATAATAGAAACAGAAGGATTGATTACAAAAAATGGATTGCTTATTCTGTGAAATAGCAAAGGGCAATATTCCCTCTACAAAGGTTTACGAAGACGAAACCGTTCTGGCATTCAAGGACATAAATCCTCAGGCTCCTGTACACATTCTGGTGATCCCCAAGGAGCATATTGCCGATTCATCTGCCGACATTACCTCCGAAAACAGCGCCACCGTCGCGCATATCTTTGAGATCATCGCAAAGATTGCCAGAGAACAGGGGCTTGACAATGGTTTCCGCGTGATCGCCAACAGCGGTGAGGACGGCGCGCAGACCGTTAACCATATTCATTTTCATATTTTAGGCGGCAAGAAGCTGCCCGAAAAGATGGCGTAAAATTTTATGTTTGGATTATTTAAACACAAAGAAAAGGCTGCCAATGATGCAGCAACTTCACCCGAAAAGGACATGAAAAAAATGAACGATTTTTATGAGATCACCATTGCGGGCTGCAATCGTCAGCTCAAAAAGTTTGCGGTAAATGACAAAATTGACATTGCCGCCTTCATTCTCTTCGGAGATGTCGAAATCACCGAGAAATCCGCTGAAGCTCTTCTCGCAAAGTGCCCCGAATTTGACCTTATTCTCACCCCCGAGGCAAAGAGTATTCCTCTTGCATACGAAATGTCTCGCCAGAGCGGCAAGAAGTACATTGTCGCCCGCAAGGGAATGAAGGTCTACATGGGCCATGCGCTCAGCGTAGACGATCAGTCGATTACAACGCAGGGCTTGCAGAAGCTTTATCTGGGAGAGGACGACGCCGCTGAGCTTAAGGGCAAAAAAGTGCTGGTGCTGGACGACGTTATCAGCACAGGCGGTTCCCTCAACGCCGCCGTCGCACTTGCCGAACAGGCCGGCGCCAACATCGTCGCAAAATGTGCGGTGCTTGCCGAGGGCGACGCAAAGAACAGAGAGGATATTATTTTTCTGGAAGCTCTTCCCCTCTTCTTCAAATAATTTCTATATTGAAAGGGAGCAGGCAGCATGAAGCGACCTCTTGCCGTTTTCGGATTGACATATCTGGCGACATCGGCAGCGGCGGCCTGTCTGGTTCCCGAAGCAAATTTTATACTGTGTGTAACGGCTGTAATCCTCGCGATTGCAGCCTGTTTTATTTGGCGTGAAAAAATCAGGGATATCCTGTTAATTTTGTCACCTATTTGCCTTGCTTTGATAGTAATAGGCTGCTGCCAATGGCAGGCAATGCGGCTGTCCGATTCGCTGGGCAATGAAAACTGCCTTATTTCGGGCGAAATATGCGAGATTCCCCGCAGGCAGTACGGACGCTGGAGATATGTGATTATGACCGATTCGGTAGATCTTCCGGGAGTCAGGCAGAATATCCGCATTCTGGTGACCAGCCGAAATTCCATCGAAGAGGCACGGGAAGGTGACCGTCTGACCTGCCGGGTGAATTTCATTCAAAGCAGTGACGACCACGGCTACAGCAGCACCACCTCACTGAGAGCCGACGGCATTTCGGCACGCGCATGGCTCCAGCCATACAGCGAGTTCAGCCTTATCCGCGGAAAGCCGGGACTCAAATACCTTCACATGAGCATCAGACGCGCCGTTACTGCCGGAATCCGCAAGGCACTGCCCGCCGATGCTTCCGCAATGCTCTGCGGTATGCTTCTCGGCGACACCGATTACATGGACATTACGGTGGTGGAAAATTTCCGTTCCACAGGGATCGCGCACCTGCTGGCGGTCTCGGGGCTTCATCTGACATTGCTGACCCTTTCGCTGGAGGAAATTCTCAGAAGGCTCAGACGAAACCGCAAGACATCTTCCGCTATAGTGATAGGCTTCATTATCGGATTTATGGCTGTCATCGGCTTTCCTCCGTCCGTCGTACGCTCCGGCATAATGCACATCATTTCGCAGGCGGCAAAGTTCACCAACCGCAACGCTGAACCTGTCACTTCCATGTCTATTGCGGTGATGATCATGTGTCTGATGAATCCGTGGGCTGCCGCGGATATCGGACTTCAGCTTTCGGTATGCTCGACACTCTCACTTCTCCTGACCGCAAGAAAGCTGAACCGCGAAATCACAGACGCCGCAAAGAAATTACTGATTCGCTTCCATATGACGCCCCGCAGGAATATCACAAAAAGACTCGGCAAGCTGGCCATTCATTCCGTCTCAAACTCTCTTTCCTCAAGCATTGCCATTATTCCCCTCACTGCCATTCACTTCGGCAGGCTGTCAATCGTCTCTCCTCTGACCAATCTGCTCTGCGTCTACATGGCTTCGGTATTTATCATTCTGGGAATCATCGCCTCTGTCATCTACTGTATTCCTCTGATTGGCTGGATCGTGTCTTTTCCGCTGCGGTTTGCCACGGCATTGATTGGCATATATCTCAAAACAATCGCCGGTGCAATGGCCAATCTGCCTTTTTCAGAAATCAGCACTGATTCCAGCAGCACGCCGTATTTTATCATGTTGATGGCCCTTATCACAGGCAGCGCGGCATTGATGAGCCGACTCATTCATCATGTCGGGTTCAGCAGACGGATCAGAGGATTTGCACTCTGCGAAATCGCGGTTCTGCTGTTTGCCGCGGTGCTTTCCAACCAGATATTCGGCCGGGGACCTGAAATACTGATATTTGACGCAAACAACGGCGGAATGTGCGTATGCGCCAAAAACCGCACTCACGCGGTATTGGCCGAAGCGGGAGGCGATCGCTATGACATTTCGGTCATCAAAGAAACGCTCTGCCGCAAGGGTGTAAATAAGGTGGACGCAGTGGCCATATCCGACAATTCCAAAACACGCAGCGGCAATTTAAACCGCATACTTGACCTGTATTCGCCGGACTGTCTGATAACCGGCAGCGACAACAACACCGGACATTTCAGAACCTGCAAAAAGGTCGTTCCGTTTGAAAGCAGCTGTCTGGTCAATTCAATGCAGCTGCGAATAGATACATTTACCGACACACAGGGGAATCACTGGCAATTGCTGACATGTAAAGGCATGACAGCCTTGATTTGTCCGGAAAACGGCAACTGCTCTTTGCTGCCCGATGAATGGAGGGAATGTGACGCCGCTGTGATCGGCAAGGATATCTCCGGCCTTGCGGCGCTGAATGTCGGCGCGATCATCATCGCCTCAACCGGTCAAAACACCGATACCATGACTTCACGGCTGAAAAGCATGGGATTCAGACATATCTACGCCACCTCCTCCGACGGCATGATCACCCTCTCGCTCAGAAAAGGAAAACTGTGTGTGCAGAAAACGCGATCATCATAATAAAATAAAAA
>ONYN01000170.1 GCA_900322085.1 uncultured Eubacteriales bacterium
ATGACACAATAAACAACCTACGCTTCGTAGACAGGCAAGAGGGTTACGTATTATCGGCAATTCCCGCAATTTGCCTCGTAAGACTTAAGACCCGCTTTTGTATCAGGCGCAAGAATCAGATGTTTGAAAAGCCAGTTTCCTGGGAGAATATCTTTTCCATGAAATTTGATTTCTTTTACAAGCCGTTTGGGAGAAACACTCACCTCTGCACCAAAAACCTCCGGAATCCCTATGTTGATCGGAACCTGATCATTTGCATAGATCTTACTCATTCCGTTCATTCGGAAACCGTGTTTTTTCATCATTTCTCCCATCATTCCGGGCATATATTCCAGATTTCCTTTGCTGTTGACATACACAACCGGCACGCCGAAGGCTTCTACATACTTCATGCAGCGGGTGTCATTTTCCTTATGTTCTTTTTCGGGCTTATTGGGGTCGGCCGGTGCTCCGTGCGGAAAGAGAATCATGGATAATTCCTCGTCCTTCACATTTTCATAGAAATGCCTGCGACGTGAATCATAGCAGATGGCAACGCCGACTCTCCCAAAAGGCGTTGCAATGATGCTGCCAAAATTCCCTTGTTTGAATACCGCACTTTCTCCCTCTGATTTGGAGACATACCCGCAAACACCTTCTGCTCCGGCAATCATGTATCGGTTGTAATAATCGCCATTTTCTTTATCCAGATAGCCGACTCCGATGTAGGTGCCGTATTTGTTTGCCATTGCAATGGCCCATTCCGATGTATCACGCCCGCAGTCGTCCGCATACTGCCAGATTTCCTGACTCGCCATATAGCTGCATAGCGCCAATTCCGGCAGCACAACCAACTCCGGCGACGGAAGCTTTTTGATGAATTCCTCGATATATTCCTTCCTTTGCTCAATGCCTTTGATGTCATTGTTGAGTTCCAAAGCAAAAACGCGCATATTACTCCCTCTTCTTTTCTATTTCATCCGCTTCTTCAAAAGCCTGAATGATATCATAATACTTTGGATTAGACGGAATGAGCCATTCTTTCGGCGGACGAAGCTTTTGCTTTTTCTGTCCGGAGGCCGTTGTCAGATAGCTTTCTTCCAGCCATCGGCAGACATCGTCAAAAGGAACCGAGCCATCCAGCATAAATGATTGCGTTTTACTTTTTGGGATCAATAAGCCTCGACGCGTTTGCCACACAAATCAGACACACACCTACATCGGCAAATACCGCCGCCCACATAGGCGCGTAGCCGAATGCGGCAGCAATCAGCACCGCCGCCTTGAAAATAAGTGCAAAGGCTATGTTGAATTTGATGATTCCCATTGTTCTGCGGAAGTGTCTGATCGCCCTGGGCAGCGTACCGAGATTGTTGGAAGAAAGCACCATATCGGCGGCTTCTATTGCCGCTCCGGAACCCAGTCCCATTGCAATGCCTACATCGGCCGCGGCAAGCACCGGCGCGTCGTTTATTCCGTCACCGACAAAGGCAGTTGTCATGCCATTTGACTTCATCTCTTGGATGGCTTCGACTTTGTTTTCCGGAAGCAGCTCGGCGCGGAATTTGTCTATTCCGACGCTCTCAGCCACCTGCTTTGCATTGTCAAAGCCATCGCCCGTGAGCATTGTCACCTCATCAGCGCCAAGTGCTTTAAGCTCATCTATGGCGGCCTTCACTCCCTCCTTGGGGCTGTCGCTGATAAAAATGCTTCCGGCAAGCCTGCCGTCATACGCCACATAAGCCTGCGCTTTTGTTCCGTCAGGAATTTCCACACCGTACTTCTTCATCAGCTTGGCACCGCCGCAGAGAACTTGTTTGCCCTGTCCGTCCTCACAGCTTACACCGTGTCCCGCAATTTCGGTATATTTTTTATATTCTGTGATATTTTCTATCGTTCCCGTGTACTCCTTTATCGCCTGCGCATAGGGATGTACGGAATTGATTTCGGCGGCGGCGGCCAACTGTGCCGCCCTGTCGGGTGTAAATCCTTCTCCGCTCACAATATCATGCACCTTCGGCTTGCCCTCGGTGACGGTACCGGTCTTGTCAAATGCAATCGCGCGCGCTTTGGCGAGCATCTCGGCAAAATTGCCTCCCTTGACCAACACACCGAATTTCGACGCACCGCCTATGGAAGAAAAGAACGCCAGCGGCACCGAAATCACTATCGCACACGGACACGACGCAACCAAAAATGTCAGCGAACGGAAAACAAAGTCTCTGAATCCTCCGAATCCAAGCAGCGGCGGGACAACCGCAATCAGCACCGCCAATCCGACAACAATCGGAGTATATACCACCGCAAAACGGGTGACAAATTTTTCGGCGCTTCCCTTGTTTTCAGCCGATTCGGTGACAAGACTGATGATCCTTGCGGCAGCTGAATTTTCGTAACTATTGGTGACACGGGCAGTAAGAGAGCCGTCGCAGTTCATCATGCCGCTGAGCAATTGGCTGCCAGGTTCGGCGGAAACAGGCAACGATTCACCGGTGAGCGCCGAGCTGTCAATATCCGAACTGCCTTCGGTGACAATGCAGTCCAGAGGCACCCTCTCATGGGGACGGATGAGGATCGTCTCGCCAATCTCTACTTCCTCAGCGCGGACCACCGCAACGCCTGTGCTTCGTTTGACATTGGCTGTATCGGGACGTATTTCCGCAAGGGCTTCTATGCTTTCCCGGGAATTGTCTACCGCCTTATCTTCCAGCCATTCGCCTATGCGATAAAGCACAGCGACCATCGCTCCCTCAAAGAATTCACCGAGAATCGCAGCCGCAACCATTGCGATCGCCATAAGCGCACTCTCATCAAGTCTGAGTCGGAATATCGACTTCACACCGTTTATCATCACGTCATATCCCGCAAAAAGTATCGCGGCAGCGTACAACACAGCCGATACGATTTCATGCGCCGGAAATTCTACAAAGTGTGCCGCTATTCCCGCGCCTCCCGCAATCAGTGCAAGAATCGTGGTGATCATCATCAATGCAGAATTCTCCGACTCGCCGTGTTCATGAGAATCTCCGTGTCCGTGTCCGTGTTCGTGTTCATGCTCACATTCTTCATCATCGCAACAGTCGCAGAAAGCCTTACGGTCCGATTTCGCGCGCCGGCTTGATTTGCCCTCAGCGGAATCATCGTACTGTACCACATTAACGCCCACAAGTACGCTGTCTACAATTTTTTGAATATCCTCGTCGGCATTCGGATTGATGTCGCTCAGATGAACGGTCAGCCGCTTATTCATAAAATCTACGGTCGCCTTCTCAATCCACGGAGCCTTGTTGACGGCAGCCTCAGCCTTTGCCGCACAGCCGGCACAGTCAAGCCCTTCCAGTGTATATTTGATTTTTTCCATTGCAATGACCTCCCGTTCAATCCTTTTCGTTGATATGCTCAAAGCCCATCTCGATGATCTTTTTCACGTGATCGTCGTCAAGCGAATAAAACGCAGATTTACCGCAGCGGCGTACCTTGATGAGTCCGGCAGTTCTCAGCACTCTGAGCTGATGTGATATGGCGGACTGGTTCATTTCCAGCACTTCGGAAATATCGCAGACGCAAAGCTCGTGATTAAGCAGCGCGGACATAATGCGCAGGCGGGTTGAATCCCCGAATATCTTGAAGAGTTCCGCCAGATCATACACGTTGTCCACATCGTACATGTCGCTGCGCACCAGATCGACATAATCGCTGTGCGACTGCCCTGCATCCAATTCCTCCGGCTGCGCCTCGGTCAGTTCAGCTTCCTGATGGATATATTCCATAATTCATCGCTCCATTCAACAAATGAACAATTATTCATATGTTTATTATATCACGCTTTCATAGAATGTCAAGAGCTTTATGCAAGATAATAAAAAAATACCGCCGGTACTTTTTCATGCGGAAAATGTACCGGCGGTATTGCCGATTAAAATGATAAATTTTTACTGTTTGATCATTACTCAACCGTAACCGATTTTGCAAGATTTCTCGGTTTATCCACGTCGCAGCCTCTGGCAACCGCTGTGTAATACGCAAAAATCTGAAGCGGAACGATCGCCGCAATCGGACGAATGAATTCGTCAACATCCGGCACCTCAATCAAATGGTCATAAATCGTGCTGTCGACGCTCGCGCCTTTCTTACAGAGCAGAATGACCTTTGCGCCTCTCGCCTTGACCTCTTTGACGTTGCTGACAGTTTTTTCAAAGAGCTGGTCACCGGACGCAATGGCTACCACAGGCATTCCCGGCTCGATGAGCGAAATGGTGCCGTGCTTGAGTTCTCCCGCCGCATATGCCTCGGAGTGAATGTAGGAGATCTCCTTGAGCTTGATGGAAGCCTCCCAGCACAAAGCGGCGTCATAGCCTCTGCCGATGAAGAAGAGATCTTCACATTCCTTGTAGCTCTGGGACATTTCCTTATAGAGATCGGCGTTCTTGATCACCTCTGCAACCACATCGGGAATCTGTCTGAGCAGTTCGGAATAATGCTCCAGTTCAGCGTCCGAAACGGTTCCGCGCTCACAGGCAAACCTCAACGCCATCATCAGCATTACAGCGACCTGGCATGTATAAGCCTTGGTCGTGGCAACGGCAATCTCGGGTCCCGCCCATGTGTAAAGTACTATGTCCGCTTCGCGGGCAATGGTGGAGCCCACCACATTGACAATGGCAATGGTAGGAATCCCTCTCTTCTTTGCTATGCGCAGAGCTGCCAAGGTATCGGCGGTTTCACCGCTCTGGGAAATGACCACAACGGCGTCGCCCTCTTCAAAAAGCAGACTGGAATATCTGAATTCCGAGGCGACCTCGGTCATAACCGGAACCTTCGCGATGCGCTCGATCACATGTCTGCCGACCATACCGGCGTGAAGTGCGCTTCCGCAGGCAACAACGTGCAGGCGCTTGATCTTGGAGATATCAGGCATTTCCTCGGCAAAGATTCCCTTTGCGCCGTTTTTGAGACGGGGAAGAATTGTATCGGCAAGCACTTTGGGCTGCTCGTTGATCTCCTTGAGCATGAAGTGATCATATCCGCCCTTTTCGGCAGCGGATACGTCCCAAGTGGCTGTGAACACATCTTTTTCAATAGGCTGTCTGTCTGCGCCGAGTATCTTGATTGCGTCGGCCGTAATGATCGCAAGCTCGTTTTCCTCAAGCAGATAGTATTGGTTCGTCCTGCTGAGAATCGCCGGAATATCGGAGGCAATGAAGTTCTCTCCCTCGCCTATTCCGACTATAAGAGGACTGTCTTTGCGTATGGCAAAGAGCTTCTCGGGATAATCGTCAAACAGTATGCCGAAAGCATACGAACCGCGAATTCTCGAAACGGCGGTGTAGATAGCGTCAATGGGATCGCCGTCGTAATACTTGTCAATCAGTTGTGCCGCCACTTCAGTGTCGGTTTCCGAAAGGAAGGTGCGTCCTTCCGCAATCATTTTATCCTTGAGTTCGGAGTAATTCTCAATGATTCCGTTGTGTACGAGCGTAACCTTACCGCTTCTGTGGGGGTGGCTGTTGACGTCGGACGGTTCGCCATGCGTTGCCCAGCGCGTATGCCCTATCCCGCAGACGCCCTGTGGAACGTCCGATCCGATCTTATCTTCCAGATTTTTAATGCGGCCCTTTGCCTTGATCACATTGACTGTGCTGTTTTCAAATACGGCTACGCCCGCCGAGTCATAGCCCCTGTATTCAAGTTTTTTAAGACCGTCAAGAAGTATTTCTGTGGAATTTTTATTACCTATGTATCCTACGATACCGCACATATTTTACTAACCTCCAAATATAAACAGAGTAAAGGCACTTCTGTACCTCCGGTTACCCGGAGACTTTGTATGCCGATATGCAGCTTCTCTGCAAAGCCGGGAAGCATCCGCCGATTCATTCGATAAACTTCCATCCTCGTCAGCCTTTCCCCGGTAAAAGCATCATCATATTCCGAAGCAAAGGCTCAGGCGCTTTTCACTTAACATTTCATCATAAAAGGACGAAACACGCCCCAACGCTCTAAAGACACACACCCCCAATTTCTGCTTAAGTATCATTAAAGCATAAATCCGGGGGTTTGTCAACCTTTTCTTCATTGCTTTTACTGAAAAATCAGCAAAATCTGTCCGCAAAGCCTTTCATTGCCGAATAAGGAATACAGTCTCCTCGCACATACCGACGTCCGCCTCGTGGAAATGGCGCGGCGCCGCACAGATCCCTTGTTCTCATCAGGAGCGGACTGCTCATTCTCACTCCGGCAACACTTCCTCTTTTATAGAAGCAATAATCCGCTCCAAGCATCGACATTCCTCCTGTGAAGACAACCGACGGGGTCACCTTGATTCCAAATCGGGACGCACATTGCAAGCCTACACAGCAGCGTATCACTTCCGTAAAGATAACCGCCGCGGCAGTCCCGGCAAAGAATGACGTTATCTCATCTTCGCTTCTGAATGAGACATATACGGCAGGAACCATTGTGGACAGTGCTGTGGCAAGTAATCTTGTATATTTTCTTCTGAGTGCGTCGATATCGGAGAGCAGAATTCCGTTTTCTGCGTTTGTTCCCGTCAGCCGGCGCGAAATCCTCTCCAGACGGCACAATTCTGAGCGACAGATACACGGAATTCGCCGTCCACCGAAACAAATCAGTTCCATGGTTCCCGTCCCGCATGGAATATCCGCGGGACTGCAATGCACTCTTACCCCGTCAACCGACCTGTCGGGTATCAATAAACGCTTCGCGCCGAACAAACCAAGCGTTACGTCATAGCCGCCCTGCCTTCTGCATACTGACAATCCGCGTGAATTCACGGTTATCAACAGTGCATTGAACACGGCAGCCATCAGCAGTGCTGAAGCCAATAAATTCATCATATCGCTCACACCGCCGAAAAGAGTGAGCAGCGCTGCCACTGCGATCGTAAGCATCGTGAACTCCGATGTGATGGCATGTATAGCGGCGGAGAATCCCCCGGATAGGATTGTTTCGGCTGAGTGATATTCTTCCGCATCGCAGTAACGGCTGAAACATTCCGTCATCCTGTCTGCCGACTCTGATGAAAGCACGGTTGAAATCCAAGCCCTATGCGACGAATCGGAGAACACTCTGACCCTGACGCCGCCGAATAGTCTGTGAACCGACATAGGGTCTGTTTCGGCAATCCAGCAGCTTTCAAGCCGCATTGATTTTTCGCAATACGGGTCTGTTGCCTTCAGCAGTCCGGAACCTATTTCCAGTACCGTGCGCCTTCGTTTCCACTCTGCGCGCAGAAGTAAGGCCACACTTACAGCGGCGGAGAACGCAATGACAAATACACTTGTCATATCAACTTCACCCGAAATTACTGCGACCGTTGCATATACCGCTCCGGCCGTCGCAGGTAAAAGATTGCCCCGCCAAAGAATGACCGACCAATGCGGATAGAAGCTCACGTCACCTTTGCTTTTTCCGTCCAACGTCACCCCAATGCCTCCGCTCCCATCAGACGATTGAGCAGTCTGCCGTCATCGACATTCACTCCCCTGAGCTTTACGTTTCCTCCGCCTGTAAAGAACACAACGGTACAAAGACCCAGCCGTCGCTGAATCATGCCGATTTTTATCTCGGAACACCGTATATCGCTGCGGTTCACAATCACTGTACGTCGGACAAAAATCCCCTTTTCCACCCTGAGACAGCCGCCGCTTCGTGTGTAGCTGATTCTGCCGCAGCTCATCGGCAGGACCACTGCCGCACAGCACATCGCGGCAAATACACCCGCGGCAGCAAACGCCCCGCCTGAAAAACCCCATATATGCAGCGTTATCGCTACACACATTGAGACAAACGCACTCATGCCGCAGTATATCCGCAGCAGAAGCGTGTATTTTGACGAACACTTCTGATGAATCTCCACTCTCATCGACAGACATCTTCCCTCTCTGAAAACTTGTTATTTAGGTGATTGTAAAATTTGAAAAACATCGTCAATACGGGGTGGTCAATTTTATTCGCAGTTTTTTCTCCACTCGGAGCAAGGTATATCTTGCTGTTTTTCTGTTTTTGTTGCGCCCAAGTCTGTTATCATTCGCAGTAAATTGCAGCGATGGGCTCTGCCCTTGACCCGGCAGGGAGCAGTGGCCCCCTGCACCCCACGCCGCCTTTGGCGGCTAATTAGGCGCTGCGCTTGCTTTTTTCTTTTACCTTTACAATCGACTAAACTTGTTATTAGTCTGCCCCCATTCCAAATCTTTATACAATATTAACACACTCAACCAACTTTTAACTTGAAATCACCTGAATTATTTGGTATAATAATTTATCGTGAGTCATGCTATTATTGAAATCAGAAGAGGGGGAATTAGATTTGAAACAAACAGTTGACTATCAATGGCGGGATAAAAACACCTTCACAGGAGTTTGTTCGGCGGCACTGGCTGTATTGATTATTTGTCTCGTCTGCCTTCATCCGGACACGGCATATGCCTCCAGTCTGAATTCAACTACGTCTGCCGCGTCTTCCAGTACCACTTCCGCTTCATCGTCGAATCCTTCCGCCACTACCAGAAGCACAGATACGGGATCCGACCCTGATGCAAACGTATCTGAGGTTACTGTTTCCTCTAATCCTCAGGAAACTCTCGGTACGGTGGGCTTTTCGGAATCCAATACCAAACGCATTACCGTCGGAAAATCCACCGTCCTTTATCTGACAATAAAGGATATGGGCTACAATTACCAGACGACATTTGAAACTTCCGACGCCACCATTGCCACCGTCAAGAAAATTGACAACCGCGCCGTTAAAGTCGTCGGTCTTAAAAGCGGCACCGTTACGATAACGGCAACTGTACCAAAGTCCAAAACAGTCACCATTTCGGCAAAGTATGTGCTTGAAATCGGTGAAGGCGACGCCGCATCCTCCGAAACAGTCAGCAATGAAACCTCGTCTGCCAACGGCGGCGGTATCATCCGGGACGATGACGACAACACCGATCTCGATCTTTTTTCCTCCACCACTGACCCTATGCTGCTGGAATACGCCAAACAGCAGCGAAACAGCGGCGCCGCTTCGCTTTTGCTGGGACTGGTCGGCTGGGGAATGATACTCTTCGTGGTTGGATATGTATTTTCGGTCGTCATACGCAGCCGCACGCCAAAGCTTAATGTATCTCCCGGAAGCAGAAAACGCTACAGTGCCGGAGGCTCGGGTTCACTCCGTTCGGGAGGCCGACTTCTCCCCGACAGATATTACCGCAATCTAAAAAAATACTGATTATTTTAATCTTGTTTAAGGATGGGTTAATATTATGAGTAGTATGAATTATTTAAAAGGTACCTTAATAGCCCTTACGGACAAAATCAGATCGTATGACAGAACCGTTCTGATAGGAATAGGCACCGGATGCGTTTTCTCGGTGCTTGGGTTAATTCAGCTCCTGTTGATTGTTTTTGCTCCTTCGGCACGTACGTTTGACCACATTTCACTTGTCATTGTGGACGCCGTTATTGCGGCGGTTTGCTTTGCGTACCCACTGTATCGCAATAGCATGAAGTCCAATAGCGGCAACAACTACAGAAATAAAAAAACAAATACAAATAGAACTGCCAATAACAGCAGTAAATTCAGAAGCTACAGAAACAGCAATCACAGCAAATATTGATTTAACCAATTTCATTGATGAGGTGTAATATACATTGTCAGTTTCACAGGATAAAATCCGTAATTTCAGCATTATTGCTCACATTGACCACGGCAAGAGTACTCTTGCCGACCGGATTCTGGAGAAGACATATTCCGTCAGTCAGCGCGAGATGGAAGATCAGATTCTTGACAATATGGATCTTGAACGCGAAAGAGGCATTACCATCAAATCCCACGCTGTCACCATCAATTACGAGGCTTCCGACGGAGAATTATATACATTCAATCTGATCGACACTCCCGGTCATGTGGACTTCAATTACGAGGTTTCCCGTTCCCTTGCCGCGTGTGAAGGCGCCATTCTGGTTGTCGACGCGAGTCAGGGCATAGAGGCTCAGACGCTCGCCAATACCTATCTCGCCATCGACGCGGGACTCGAGGTGGTGCCGGTCATTAACAAAATTGACCTTCCGTCGGCCGACCCCAAGCGTGTGATCCGCGAAATTGAGGATGTGATCGGACTCCCCGCCGAGGACGCGCCTCAGATTTCAGCAAAGGCCGGCTTGAATATCGAGGCGGTGCTGGAGAAAATCGTCACCGATATTCCCGCGCCGGAATGTGACCGCGATGCGCCCCTTAAAGCGCTTATTTTCGACAGCTATTACGACAGCTACAAGGGCGTCATTGTTTATGTCCGCCTGATGTCGGGCAGACTCAGACCCGGAGATTCTATACGCATGATGAGCACCGGAGCGGAATTCAATGTGGTGGAATGCGGTTACATGCGCACCGCCACCCTTGAACCGGTCAAGGAGCTTGCGGCAGGCGAAGTAGGCTATATCGCCGCCTCTATCAAGACCGTTTCGGACGCTATGGTGGGCGACACGGTTACCAATGCGCAGCATCCTGCCGATCAGCCGCTCCCCGGATTTCGCAAGGTGAATCCCATGGTGTTTTGCGGCATATATCCCGCCGACGGAGCAAAATACGGCGATCTGCGTGAGGCGCTGGAAAAGCTCCGTCTCAACGACGCGTCGCTTTCGTTTGAACCCGAAACGTCAGTCGCTCTGGGCTTCGGTTTCCGCTGCGGATTTCTTGGCCTGCTTCACATGGAGATCATTCAGGAGCGTCTGGAAAGAGAGTACAACCTGGATCTGATCACCACCGCTCCCAGCGTAATTTACAAAATCACTGGCACGGACGGACAGACCACTTACATCGACAACCCTACCAACTACCCCGACCCCTCACTCATCAATTACGCCGAAGAGCCTATCTGCGAAGCGCATATCTATTCGCCCACGGAGTATGTCGGCAATATCATGGAGCTTTGTCAGGACAGACGCGGGGTTTTCAAAGGCATGGAATACATCGACACCGACAGGGTTGACATTCATTATGTTCTCCCGCTCAACGAGATCATATACGACTTCTTTGATGCGCTCAAAAGCCGGACAAAGGGCTACGCTTCCTTTGACTATGAACCGGCGGGGTATCAGCGTTCGAGTCTGGTCAAGCTCGACATGATGCTCAATGGCGAAGTGGTGGACGCGCTTTCTTTTATCGTTCACACCGACAGCGCCTACCCCCGGGCACGCAAAATGACCGCAAAACTCAAAGAACACATTCCCCGCCAGCTCTTTGAAGTACCGATTCAGGCTGCTATTGGCGGCAAAATCATAGCCCGCGAAACCGTAAAGGCTATGCGCAAGGATGTATTGGCAAAGTGCTATGGCGGAGATATTACCCGAAAGAAAAAGCTGCTGGAAAAGCAGAAGGAAGGTAAAAAGCGCATGCGGCAACTTGGCTCTGTCGAAGTACCTCAGGAGGCATTTATGGCTGTGCTTAAGCTGGACGAGGAATAAATGATGGGACGCGATGAATAAATGAAAAAAAATCAGGCCGCCAAAAGACGCGAAAAATTGAATAAACAAAAAAACAACACAATGAATGTTGCCATTATGATTCCCTCTCTCAATCCCGATGAGAAACTGACCAACTACGTCAGGCAGCTCGCAAAGGAATGTTTCAGGGAGATAGTAGTCATCAACGACGGTAGTTCGGAGCAGTACGATTCTATTTTTGACGAAATATCCACTTTGGAAAAATGCACCGTTCTCAGGCATGAAGTCAACAAAGGAAAGGGACGCGCCTTAAAAACGGGCATGGATTACATTCTCCATCATCTGCCTGACTGCGTGGGAATTGTCACCGGCGACGCGGACGGTCAGCACCGTCTGAAGGACACAATCCGCGTTGCAAGGGAGCTTATCAAAAACGACAACCGTCTGATTCTTGGCTCCCGCAACTTCAATTCCCCTCATATTCCGGCACGATCCTCATTCGGCAACAAACTGACATCATGGGTGTTCGCCATCATGTTCGGACAAAAGCTGATGGACACACAGACGGGGCTGCGCGGTATTCCGCTTAAAATCGTCCCCACCATGCTGGAAATTGCAGGTGAACGCTTTGAGTACGAGATGAATATGCTCATTGAGTGCCGCAGACAAAAAATAGAGATATTTGAAATTCCGATCGAAACGGTGTACATAGACGAAAACAGCAGCTCTCATTTCAACCCGATTGTGGATTCTATTAAAATCTACTGGCTGATCTTCCGCAGCTTCTTTTCCTTTATATTTACTTCGATAAGCTGCACGCTTCTGGATCTTTTGCTGTTTACACTTCTCGCCAAGCTTGTCATTCCTATGGTTTCGCCCTCCTTCGGCTATCGGATAGAGCTTGCGACTGCGATTGCCCGCGTGATTTCGGCGTCTGTCAATTTCATTGTCAACAAGAACGTCGTCTTTCACAAAAAAGGCCATATTGTTTCGTCTGCGGTCAAATACTTCTGCCTTGCTATTGTGCAAATGACCATTTCCGCAAAGACGGTCAAATTCTTCTTTGAACTGCTCGGCTGGAATGAAGTCATTATCAAGGCGATGGTCGATACCGTACTGTTTATTGCAAATTATTTCATCCAAAAAAGATTTATTTTCAAGAAGTAATTGCCTATTCATAAAAAAACAGCCCCCTATTCACAGGAAACTTCCTCCGGAATACAGGGCTGTTTTTTTATGTCAGTCAAATCATTATTTCAATCCATTCTGAATTTTAGCGGCCATAAGTGTGTTCTTCATCAGCATGGCAATGGTCATGGGACCTACGCCTCCCGGAACAGGTGTAATGGCCGAACACTTAGGCTCGACAGATGCAAAATCCACGTCGCCGCAGAGCTTCCCGTTTTCGTCACGGTTCATGCCCACGTCGATCACAACCGCTCCTTCCTTGACCATATCGGCTGTCACAAACTTTGCCTTGCCAACGGCGGCAACCAAAATGTCAGCACGGCGTGTGACCTCTGACAGATCCTTGGTGCGGCTGTGACAGATGGTAACGGTGCCGTTCTGATGAAGCAGAAGCATTGCCATCGGCTTGCCGACAATATTGCTGCGCCCGATGACGACACATTCCTTGCCGGCCACCTCTACGCCGCTCTCCTTGATAAGCTCCATGACACCGGCGGGCGTGCAGGGCAAAAAGTCGTATTTGCCTATCATAATCTTGCCTACGTTTTCCTCGCAGAATGCGTCGACATCCTTTTCAGGCGCAATTGCCTTGATGACAGCCTTGTCGTCCAATCCCTTCGGAAGCGGAAGCTGGCAGAGAATTCCGTTGATGTCGCTGCGTTCATTGAGACACTTCACAAGGGCGAGAAGCTCACTCTGGTCAGTATCGGCAGGCAGTGCAAATTCCTCTGATTGAAAGCCGACTTCGGCGCATGCTTTTTTCTTGTTGTTGACATATACCCTGGACGCAGGATCGTCACCGACTATGATCACAGCCAGCCCTGGCGTAATACCTTTTTCCTTAAGCTGTGCCGTCTCCGCGGCAACTTCCGCGCGAACCTTGGCGGAAACCGCCTTACCGTCTATTATTTTTGCCATATCTGGTCATCTCCCATTAAAATTTTTACTGATTTACCAAGGAACTGTTCCTAATCTTCGTCTTCTTCGTCATATTCCCACAATATCAGTCCGGCATCGTATAGGATTCTGTTGACAGGCGGGAATATGAACAGTAAATAAGCGACAATCGCTCCCACAAGAGACATGCAGCCCTGCGAAAGATCAAATGTCCCGACAAGACAGAGCATACGCACCGTTCCCACCGCAAAAAACAGGAACACAATCGTCAGAATGTACAG
>ONYN01000173.1 GCA_900322085.1 uncultured Eubacteriales bacterium
CGAGCTGCTCGTAATCTTCGAGGTTGATGATATTGCGCATCTTCTGCGCGCGTCTGGACGATGCGCCCGCCAGACGGTAGAGACCTTAGTTGCTCTTGCCGTAAATGGCAACGTCCTGCACGCCCATGATATGCATGATAACGTCCAGAGCCGAACTCACGATCTTTTCGGAGTCGAGAAGGTCGAGCTGCGATACGATGGAGTAAACCTTGGCAATGGAGTTGTCGTAGTTGATCAGGCGCTCTTCAAACATCTTCTTGATGGCGATGTGTCTCTCGGAGATGTCATAGATTCTGGCAAGTTCTTCCTGCAAAGCGGCTTTTTCTTCGGTAAGTTCGGTGTTCCTGAGCTTGAGTCTGTCCTTGCTGTAGCCCACGAGAATACCGACCAGGAAGAAGAAGAGTATCTTGATCAGCGTGGAGTAGTCCAGAATGATCTCGGAGAATTCCATGCCCGATACCATCTTCATCACGACGAACATGATGGACGACAGGAAGATCGAAATGTAGGAATGTGTGACGCTGTAGACGACCGACATGATGATGATGTAAATGACAAAGAAGTCGAGCGCCTTGAGCATGGTGAAATCGTTGGCGAAATAGGTGCCGAGACAGGCAAGTCCGCAGAGCAATATGCTCTCGATATAGGCCAGAAGTCCCTTGCCGATTTCCTTCATGCGCTTTTTGCTTTCGTTCCAGGCCGCGCTGTCGCCGCGCTTTTTCTTGGCGGCGAAGTTTTCCTGTAGGGTGTTGAAGTTGCTGTTGACCCACTTGTAATTGCGCTCCATACCCTTTTCCAGCGTGACAATCGGCTTATATTCGGTCGCCTTCTGGAAGAGTGTGCCGACAGGGTTACATGTGCAGCCCTTGCCGGAGGATTTCTGGTCAACGACGTTGAGCTTCTGGCCGCTGATCTTCTCGACGAGCTGCACGATGTTTCTGTTGGAGACATACTCATTGCCTTCCACGTTGTAGGTGCCCTTGGGGATCGAGGTGTTGGCAATGGCTCTGTAGGCAGCGTCAACGGCGTCGCCGATGAAGATGGTCTTGTACTCCTGGTCAAGGTCGCACTCGAAGGGCTGACCCATCTTGGCGTAGAGGAAGCAACTGCTGATGAAATTGAGCTGCTCGTCGGTGTTGGCCTGGGGACCGTAGACCACCGGCAGACGGAGAATGACCGATTTCAGACCGGTGTTGTCGTTGTAGATCTTGCACTGACCTTCGCCGTTGAGCAGGGTAAGACCCCTGATGGACGAAGGCGCGGGCTTGTTCTTTTCGGTAACGGGTGTGTCGTAATCCATGCCGTAAACGTCTGTGGACGACAGATAGACCATATGTCTCACACCGGCGTTGCTGGCGCAGGTGAGCACGTTGGATATGGCGGCATTGAATACGGCGGCGTCGGAATTGTCGTTCCATGCGAACGAGGTGTCCTGAGCGCCCATGAATATCATGGCGTCGGGGCCGATGGAGTCGATGATGTTCTGGATCAGCGGATCGTCCAGAGCAAAATCGTAGTTGATGTGTCTGGGCAGGCCTCTGCCCTTCAGCTTGGAATTTTTTCCTGTTATCATATAGATTTCGCAGCCTTCCTTGGAAAGACGCTGCACCAACGAGTTGGTAAAGAAACCATATGAACCTACAATCAAAACTTTAATTGTACCCACAACCTTCCTTGTTATATTTTGCAGAAATCTGCAAATAACGCTCTTTTGTTTTGCTGCCGGGAAGCAGCCCTGGCTCCTTCCCTGTATAAACCCGCGAAGCGCCGCGGGATTATGGATTGAATGATTGGATCGCCGTATTATTTGCCCGGACGCTGCACATGCAGTATCATGCAGACCACCGTCAGCACATATCCGCACACCGCCACCAGCGGCCGGAAGGGACAGAGCATTCTGTACCCCAGCGGGGCAAATTCCTTGTATGCCTCCTGGTATTCAAAGCAGTACTTGTTGCGGTAATGTATGCTCCACGGCTTGACCGGCCCCATGAAATGCACGATGATCGGATTTTCACGCCGTCTGTACTTCTTGCTCAGGCCCCACTTGACCACTTCATCGGCAAGCAGACCGGGATTGTAATTGTACAGATTCTTCCACAGCTTCATGGAATCGCGGAAGTAGATGTTGATGGCGTCCTGATCGGGATAAATCAGGTCGGCCTTCTTCTGCTCGATGATCTCGAATATGCTGTTGACGTCAAAATCCCTCTCCCGCATCAGCTTCAGATTCATCAGCAGCACGCCGCTGTTGACATACCTTGTGTCCTCCGGCAGCCCGAGTCTGATGTAATGCGGGCGGTTGTCGGGGCATTTCGGGTCATTCTGCTGAGGGGGATCCGGCATGGCGATGAGCATATTCCCGTCAAACGGCAGATTGTAAAATTCCTCCACGGAGCCTCTGATGAGAATATCCGGGTCCAGATACAGCACCCGTTCCTCACTTTCGGGAAGCATGCGGCTTGCGAGCAGCCTGTAGTACATCTCCTTGGTGAAGTGCATCTTGACCGGCGCGTCGTCAAACATGTCGTCCGCGATCCTGACGGGGGCAAACGAATGCCCCGATTTCTCGATAAAACCGCGCACCGACGCAAGCGTCGGGTCGTCGATTCTGGAATACATCAGGTAAACCGTGACGCTGCATTTGTTGTGCTTAAAGAGTGATTTGAGCATAGTCAGCATATATCTGCAATAATTCTGAGATACCGTGACCAGCACGTTCATACCCTCAGCCTCCTTTGCGCCCTCCGAATACCACCCTCCACACGGCAGACACGACCGATTGCAGCACAAGCCACGGCCTGAGCAGAAGCGCCCGTCTTTCCCGCGGGGTGAGATATTTTTTCAGATGGGATTGGTATATGCGGTAAAATTTGTAATAGTATGAGGGCTTCCACGGCTTGCACTTGCCCATATAGTGAGCAATGACTGCCCGCTGCCGCTCGGATCGTCTGTAGCCCGGACTCAGTACGTATCTGACAAAATCGCCCGTGCTTACGTATTCGGTGGTATAGTTGTATGCTCTGGGAGCGTATCGGATGCTGTCCTTGAAGTAGACGTTGATCAGATCCTGATCGGGGAATTCCAGCGTCAGCCCGCAGGTATTCATAAAGGCGAACATTTCGTCAATATGAAACCTCTCATTCATCAGCGGAATGTTGAAGAGTATCACGCCGGAATTGACATATCTGTCATTCCCGTCCAGACCGAGATTTTGCTTGCGCTCCGGATAGTAGCTGTCTCCCAGATAATCCGGCACGGCGATCATCTGCATTCCCTCAAAGTCGGAATGGTAGAATTCCTCGATGGGGTGCATGATGATGATGTCGGGGTCAAGGTAAAGCGCACGCTCCTCCTGCGGGAGAAGCTGGGGGATCAGCAGGCGGTAGTACATTTCCTTGGTAAAGTATTTGTTGACCTTCGCCCCTTCAAACAGCTCCCCCGGCACCCGGATATCGGTGAATGCCCCCCCGAGACGGCTGACATGATCCGCCAGACGGCCGAGATTCTGCCCGCATACGTTGGAGTGCAGCAGATAAACATGAATCTGCGCATGTGATTGCTCAAACAGCGATTCGAGCATGATGAGCGCCGGACGAATGTAGTTGTCGTCCACGGTGATTACTATATTCATCACGGAATTCACGCTGCCGCCGCTCCTTTCGTATTGTGGTATTGTGGTATTGGTCGATGGTAAAATTGGGAAGAGTAGCCTAAATCGGGGCTTTGCGGTTTTGGATTCATAAGCTTTTTCTCCATTTTCGGGAAGGCTGACCTTCATTTGTCACCTGATCTGTTGCGCCCGGGCC
>ONYN01000176.1 GCA_900322085.1 uncultured Eubacteriales bacterium
CAAAAACGCTCAGATCTACAGGAGAGCTTGCCGCGATTAATGACGTCAATCTTATTGATACCGAGGAAAGTACCGACAGCGCCCTCTTCTACAAGATTACAGATCATTCCTTCATTGCCTTCACAATAGGCGATTACAACGGTGCCAGCAATATGGTGGTCTGCATCAACATCGAAAACGACTTCGAAGCTGAAAAGCCCTACGATTATTCCAAGGAAATCAGGTATATCCCCGAATCAATAGAGCTGTACAAGGGGCCAAGCCTCCTGGGCAAGAAATTCAGCGATTTCGCGTATAAATATGAGGGCAATCTCTATACACTGCCTATTCCTGTGCGCAAGCTGATCGACGACGGCTGGGAGTTCGTAAGAGGGTACGGCGAAAGAATCCCCAGCGGAACCACCGCCTCCGGTTTGGTTATGCGCAAGGGCAATCAGGCCGTAAGTCTGATGGTGCATAATTACGACATAAAATACGCGCTCACAGCCATCAACTGCTACGCTGTCAGCATGGAGGCATGCCTGACCGGTCCGAATGTCAATATTATGATGTCCAAAGGTATCACTTTGGGTTCAACTGAAACTGAGCTTGTTGAAGCGTTCGGAAAGGACTACGCAAAGTCTCACCCCGTTGAAGAAGAAACCGATGCCACCGCCGATAAAACCGCCAACGCCACAAAAGCCAATAATAAGCAAGACGCTGCCGTTGCAACCGACAGGTATGAGATCCCCGATATGGAAACAGAGGGATATTACATTGACAAGACCGTCGGCGAGGAATTCACAATCTATTCTTATATCATGCCCGACGATGTTCCCACCGTTACGCTTCCCGTATCCTACACCGATATTGGCGACGTGGGGATTGATCTTCTCGGCAGCAGCCGAAAGCATATAGACATCTATGTTACAAAAGACAGCCATCTCATCTATAAGATCTACATGCAGAACTGTCCCGAGTACATTGTGGACGAAGCAAAGATCATAGAGCAGCAGATGGAAGAGGCAAGAGAGAAGGAAAAGGAAGAACGCGAGAAGGCGGAAAGTGAAAAGACACAAAGCCAGAACTAAATTCACCGTGATCTTCTGTTATTCTTAGAGTCTGCCGACGCATCTCGGCGTGTACGTGAAGAGATTCGTTGGCAATCGCTCGGTTAATTCAGATAAAAAGCAGCAAAGGCTGCGGACATGTCATTTGATGTTTGTCCGCAGCCTTTTTGTTTTTTACGACAATGACACTGACAACCTGATTTGTTGATGCTTGATCCGCAGTGTTTTTCCTTAAAAAATATCAACCTTCGACGCAATGATATGTGGATTACATACATTAAAATGAGCATTTGAAAAAATGCTTGACTTTGAGCGTCAGAATCTGTATACTGTTTTTTAAAAAAGTATTATTAAGGGAAATGATTAAATATTATATTTTAAGGAAGGATCATACACATGGAAAAGACACCTTTTGTCACGCTTGAACAGCTTAAGGAAATCGAAAAAAACTACCCCACTCCCTATCATATTTACGATGAAAAGGGCATACGTGAGAACGCACGCCGCCTGAAACAGGCATTCTCCTGGAACAAGGGATTCAAGGAATACTTCGCGGTCAAGGCTACGCCCAATCCATATATTATGAAAATTCTCAGTGAGGAAGGCTGCGGCTCGGACTGCTCGTCCTACACCGAACTGCTGCTGGCAAAATCAATCGGCAATGTCGGCAGTGAGATCATGTTTTCCTCCAACACCACGCCGCCCGAGGATTTTGCTCTCGCACGCAAACTGGGGGCCATCATCAACCTCGATGATATCACTCATATCGACTTTCTTGAAAAGGTCGCCGGTATCCCCGAAACCATCTGCTGCCGCTTCAACCCCGGCGGATACTTCGAGCTTGGCACCGACATAATGGACAACCCTGGCGACGCAAAATACGGCATGACGCACGAGCAGATATTTGAGGCCTTCCGTATTCTGATGCAGAAAGGCGTCAAGCACTTCGGAATTCACAGCTTCCTTGCCAGCAACACCGTCACAAACGATTACTACCCCGAACTGGCACGGCAGCTCTTTGAGCTTGCAGTCGAACTTAAGCAAGAGACCGGTGCTTCAATTGAATTCGTCAATCTGTCTGGCGGCGTGGGAGTTCCCTACCGTCCGGGGCAGGAACCTAACGACATCATGGTAATCGGAGAGGGCGTCCGCAGACAGTACGAAAGAATCCTTGTTCCCGCCGGCATGGACAATGTAGCTATCTTCACCGAGCTTGGAAGATATATGCTTGCGCCTTATGGACATCTCGTTACCAAGGCGATTCACCGAAAGGAAACCTATAAGCATTACATAGGCGTAGACGCCTGCGCCTGCAACCTTATGCGCCCCGCTATGTACGGCGCTTATCACCACATAACGGTCATGGGCAAGGACGAACACGGCAAGAGAGTTATTTATGACGTAACCGGTTCGCTCTGCGAAAATAACGACAAGTTCGCCGTCGACCGCGATCTTCCGGCAATTGACATCGGGGATTTCCTGGTGATTCACGATACCGGTGCGCACGGCTTCTCCATGGGCTATAATTACAACGGCAAGCTCCGTTCCGCAGAGCTGCTGCTCCAGGAGGACGGCTCCGTTAAGATGATTCGCCGCGCCGAAACACCCGCCGATTATTTTGCGACCTTTGATTTTGAAGGCGCTACCATCAAGGTGGACGCTGAGGACAAGTAATCCTTCCTTTCTGCATGACACAAAAAAACTCTGCCGTCCGGACGACTCCCGGCGGCAGAGTTTTTATTTTTTTTAGAGCGACATCATATCGTTTTGATGTGATAGACCAGCGTCAGCTTGCCGGATTCAGTGTGAAAACAGTCTCCCGGCTTGCATCAGCAATGCCTTCCCCGCAGTACTTAGGATTGAACCATGCGTTTGCTTCATAAGTCTGGGTTTCCTCCACCTTTGCTACATGCAGATCAAGATTGCTCTCTTTAAGTTCAAAATGCTTATTGCTGTCCACGACCTCGCATTTCACATCAAACGGAGCAAATGTACCGGATCCGGAGGAAGAACCCATCGTTTCCACTTGCAGGCTTACGACGAGTATCTCTTCACCGTCACCGTTGACAAGGGTCATATTTTCCCATGTTCCGTCTTTAGCCATGCTGTCCCAATTGCTGAGGGTAATCTCGGCGTCTGCTGTGAGAATATGCTTATACTTACCTTTTTTCAGCTTCACGGTCTTTTTTTCTTTTACGCCCAGAAGATTAATATCCAGATTTCCTCTGCTGCCTTTGAGAACAATATGATTTTCGTCAAAATTATAATGTCCCTCTCCTTTTTTGGCCGCCCTGAGAACAATATCTTCAATGGATCCGCTGCTGTTGCTGAGCTGGTCCCCAAAGCCTTCCATTCGTGAATTCCAGCGCAGGGTTTCGACCTCAACGGTGATTTCACCCTGAGTCATCTGATCCATATCATAGCTATCATCATTCACATCTGCCCCGTCCGACAAAACGAAATAATAGTGTCCATCCCTGTGAATATACATCGGTTTATCCCGCATGATCGCATCGGCATTAACGTCTTCGTCCAAATCAAGCACGCTGCCGTTCTGGCGTCCGTAGGTATCAAATACCAATACCCCCGACGCCATGCCACTGCATTGCGCATGAACCGACATCTCCAGATGC
>ONYN01000284.1 GCA_900322085.1 uncultured Eubacteriales bacterium
ATGCCAGGTCTTTCCTTGCTCTTTGTAGTCAAGAATATATTCATACATCTCGGTATAATCATATACGCCTTCAAAAGGGGAAATTAAATCGTAGTTTTTTGCATATGAAAGAATAAATTCACAGTTCTTTTTCAGTCTCTTATCTTCACCACCACCAGATGCGCCAGCTGCATTTTTCATATTAACGGAAATCATGTTAATAAAATTGCTACGTCCAAATATTTCATCACATAATACTTTCAGATAAGCTTGTTCTTCATCATCAATTTGAATCCAAATTGTTCCGTCTTCTGAGAGAAGATTTCTAAGAATAATTAATCTTGCTCTCATCAATCCCAACCAAATTGAATGCTCCAAATTATCATCATAATATTCAAAAGCTTCACCTGTATTATAAGGTGGGTCGATATAGATACACTTCACCTGTCCGGCAAACTGCTGTTCAAGCGCTTTCAAAGCCAAAAGGTTATCACCGTGGATCAGCATATTGGTAGCGTCAGGGTCGCCATAATCCTTGGATGGGTCGTGAAGCAGTATGCGCGGTTCCACCTGCGTCTGATCGTCCTTGCCAATCCAGGTGAGCTCAAGCTTCTGATTTGCCATTATTTTTTTCCTCCCATACATTCTTCCCTGTCAGGTAAAGCAACTGAGTACATAAATTATCTACGATAACATCATTAGTTACCTGATCAATACTGGTTGCCGTTCCGGATACAGTAGTCGCGGCAGTCATAGCTGCACAATATTCAGGATGATCTGAGTTAAATTTCTTGTATTTCTCTATTGCGTCACTTCTATTTAAAACGCCAAAATTTCTGTATTGAAAAATAATAGCTTTATACTCAGCTATTGTTTTGGAATCATCAATCTGATTGCTTGTTGGGTTATTATTCATAATGCCTCCTAAATGATCTCAAAGGAAATAGTCATAATGTGTTCGACGGCTATTTTCCCTTCTAATTTTTTTCGGATTTCCGCTTGCAAGCGTTCGTTTTCTTCGTCTATCTTATCCTGTTGGAGATATAAGTCGCGTTGCTTTTCCTTACGCTTTTTCTCTAGCACGTTTATTTCCTCTTTCAACGCAAGCATTTCATCAAGCGGAAGATGGGTGCTGGATTTAAACACTTTTCTTTTGGCTGCTATATCCCTGCGCATTTCTTTTATCTCACGTTCCAGACCGTCCTTTAGTTCCTCAGAATAAGCATCGAGTTTGTCACATTCCTGTATGTAATACTGTTTATTTGCGTTTTCGATTTGAATACGCTGCGCTTCAAGCCGTTGCGACCTTAATTCTATAAGCTCCATGCTTTCTGGAGGACATTCGCCGTCAATTGTTCCGGGCAGTTCGAGCAATTTGTTGACCATATCATCATCTAAAATGATTCCGCTCTCAGTGATTACTGTGTACACCAGATGTTCTTCATCTCCAACGCCTATATAAGACATTTTATCGATAGATAAGACTCCTTTTAGTCCGGGGTGATTATCAAAGAAGGAAACTCTTCTTGAAGAACCTGTATTATCAAACCTAATATTCACTGGAGGAAGCGGAGCAGCAATAGCCTCTTGGAGCCATTTTCTGAAAAATGTGTCATCGCGGCGAAGGAACATGTCCCCTTCTTCTTCGGCATCTTTCCATCTGAGGTTATATATCCTCTTGGAACCGTCGTCTTCGATACAGCTAAACCGCCACATATTGAGCGGTTCAACCCTTTCAGCACCGTGTATTAGAAAGAAATAATACATCCACTGGCTGAATTTATCAAGACTTGCAACAGTATTTCTCTGACAGTCGGCAAGACGGTTTGCAACTTCTTCATCGAAATTTTCAAGTATAGACTGTCTTGCTGCTATCATTTTGCTGTTGATTTGCTGGGCAAGTTCTGCCTGTAGATCATCAAATTCACGCTGTATATCATCCTGTGTTTTGCACTTCTGATATATGGCTGCTATACGCTTTTCAAAATCTACTCCGGATTCAACAGAGCCAAGCACCTCGTCCGATGAACCAAACACACCACTGAACAGTCTGAACTTCTGATCCAACAACTGATAAACACGTCTGTCAGCGGCGTTTCGGTTGTTGAGAAAGTTGATTACAACTACATCATTCTTTTGACCGTATCTATGGCAACGTCCTATACGTTGTTCAATTCGCTGTGGATTCCAGGGAAGGTCATAATTGACGATTATGCTGCAGAACTGCAGGTTGATGCCCTCAGAAGCAGCTTCTGTTCCAATAAGTATACTTGCTTCATCACGGAAAGCCTCAACGATGGCCGCTTTTATATCCGCTGTTCTTGACCCGGATATTTTTCCGTCGTTTTTATGGCGTTCTTTCCACCTGCTGTATATTTCCTTAGACCCCTCATCGTTATTTGAACCGTTAAGAAAAACGATTTTACCTTCATATCCATGATTGGAAAGTAGTGAAAACAGATAGTTCTGGGTTCTCTTCGATTCGGTAAAAATTACAGCTTTTCTTTGACCGCCGAGTTCGGCGGTTTTATCGAAACCCTCCTGTAAGGCAAGCAGTAAATTGTCACCCTTTGAATTGGTGGTAATACTTTTTGCAAGCGCGGCAAACCCACGCAACAGTTCCAGTTCAGCCTTTATTCCGTCTCGATCTCTTTTTAATTCTTTTTCGAGTATATCATCTGCGAGTTCCTCTTCTTCGTCATATTCCGAAAAGGTATCAAAATCGTCAAGATCGATTTCATTTTCTATCCCGGAAAGGAGTCCCTCAAGGCGATTGATCAACGAATCCAGGGTGCCGCTGATTGCAAATGATGATGAGGCTAATAGCTTGCGAAGAACCATTGTAATGAGGTTTCTTTGTCCTTCCGGTAATGCATATAGTTTTTCTGTCTGTAGATAGGCAGATATACCATTGTAGAGGGTTTCCTCATCTATTGTCGGCGCATACTCCTGCAATATTGCAATTCGATTTGTATACCGCACATATTCTGTCACCTGTGAACGCAGTGTGCGTTTGCAAAAATTCTGCAACCTTACTCTTAATGAGCGGTTGCGTAAAGCAGAGTTTGTTACGGCAACATACATCTCACGGAATGTTTTTTCATCGCCAAATACATGATCGTCGATCATGCTGGTCAACCCATATAGCTCCATAAGATTATTCTGAAGCGGCGTTGCGGTAAGCAACAGTTTTTTCCTTGCACCGGCAAGAGCCATTTTTAACTTGTTTCCAGTAACATTTGAGGGTTTATATACATTTCTGAGTTTATGAGCCTCATCCATTATTACAAGATCCCAATTCACACTACGAAGCTCTGTGCATTTTCTTGAAGCAAAATTGTATGAACAAATAATCACTTTATCTGATACATCAAATGGATTAGTTTTTCCATCCTTTTTTGCTTTATTAAAAGAAGCGGCTTCCATAATAACGGAATCAATAAAAAACTTTTCGCTAAGTTCCGTTCTCCACTGCATACGAAGAGATGCGGGTACAATAAGAAGAATATGTCTCTTTCGTTCAGACCAGTATTGCGCAAGAACAAGACCCGCCTCTACTGTTTTACCCAGTCCTACTTCATCTGCCAATAATGCTCCATTGCTTAACGGAGATTTTAAAGCAAACAAAGCTGCATCCACTTGATGTGGGTTCAAGTCAACCTTAACTCCAGACATAGCTGATGCCAGTCCGTCAACTGTAGATTCAGATCGGTTAAGAGTTATTTGTTCCGCAAAGTATCGCGCCTGATGCGGTGTATAGTTGTCCATTCGAACACCTCAATCATTGATAAATGAGATTTCCTTATAAAACCTCTTAAAAAAATCATTATTTTATTATATCACAAACATTATAAAAAGTATCAACTGTATAATGAAAATAGATGTATATGTAAAAAAGGACTAAGTTACAATTGGCTATTGACATTTAGAAAAATATGTTATATAATAATTACGCAAGTTAGCGAATAAGCTGAATTGTAAGAAAGGACTGATAATATGGCGGGTGAGTTTGGTAAATTCATAAATGAGAAAAGAAAAGGTCGAGGAGAAGGAGGCTCAGATATTCTGCTTCGTGACCTGGCTAAAGCAATGGGAAATATGTCTGTTTCTTATCTTTCGGACATTATCAAAGGAAGAAGAAACCCTCCCGATAAAAAACTTCTTGAGATTATTGCTGATGTTCTCAAACTTGATACGGATGAATGCAATGAAATGTATGATCTTGCAGGCAGAGAAAGAGACGAGGCGGCACCTGATCTTCCAGAATACATTATGGATGAAAATATTCCTCATGTAAGAACAGCTCTTCGTACAGCAAAAAAAGCCGGACTTGGAGATGAGTTTTGGAAAGAAGTAAACGCAAATGCCGGAAGGGTTCATCAAGCTAAAAAATCAAATTTATCCACATCTTCATCCAAATCGGCTGAACAATTGTCTATTATGGATGAGGTTATTGAAAAAGCACAAAAAAAGGGGCTTGGAGATTCATTTTGGAAAAAAGTTCTTGCGGAGATGGAGGATGAAGAAAGTGAGTAATTTTATTGAAAGGAAATCGCTCGTTCCCGTTATTCCTAAGAAAAAATTCGATGATGTAGCGACCGAATTTTTGACAAAATACTGCCCTGAAGCATTAGAAAAACCAATGCCGGTGCCTATAATAGATATAGCGAAAAAAAAGATGGGGCTTAGAATTGTTCCGGATTTTCGCTTGTCTGAAGACTTCAGTGTCTATGGGCAGATGTGCTTTACGAGTGGAATAGTACCTGTGTACATTAAAGAAGAGGAGGAATACATTGATATAAAAGTCAAGCGTGGAACAATGCTTATTGATCCCGATACACTATTTGAAAGAAACATTGGATGTTTAAATAATACAGTTGCACATGAGTGTGTACACTGGTACAAACATCGAATGTATCACCTATATAATAGTGGTGCGGGGATTGATTCATGTCTTACATATAAATATCCGGTTCGAGAACTTGATGAGACTAAACAGCGGGAATGGTCTGATGATGATTGGATGGAGTGGCAGGCTAACGGTATAGCACCAAGGATTCTTATGCCAATTCAGACAGTTAAGACTACTGTTAATTCAATACTTGAGTCATCAAATTCAGAAAACACGCCAAGATGGTGGGTCGTGAGTAAGCTTGCAGAGTTTTATAAAGTTGCAAAGGTTTCTGCGGATATTCGCATGAATGAACTTGGAATTTTATCAGAAGTTCAATAATTACAATTTGCTATTGTCTGTTTCAAACGCCAAAACATACATATTGTAATTATAGCACATATTCACACAGCTTCAAGAAATAAATTATTAATATTTATAAAAGTGTAGATCTGTAAGGCGGTATCAGAAATGAATAATTTAATCAAAAATGGTTGACAAAACAATATGTATATGGTATTATTAATTCGTTAAAAGGAATTTTATTTGAAATTTTCGTCCTTATAATGATATAACATATGTCACCTCAAAAATGACGCATTTCAAAAAAGGAGTCGATGTGATGGAAAAAGAGAAAACCCTGATTTATTCCCCAAAAGAAAAAATCCCTATCGGAGAGCCTGTGGTACTTCCGGACGGAACTTTAGGAATTGAATTCAGACATAAACGA
>ONYN01000260.1 GCA_900322085.1 uncultured Eubacteriales bacterium
AAGCCAATTGTAAATATTTCTGTAGTCACCTGCGGAACGGTACCATGAGAAATCAGATTCCATGCCGCGTCTTGCGATACATTCCCAGCCGAAGCGATCCTCAAAGAAGATCTGCTTTGCGTAGTTGATGACATTGAGCATGACTTCCGCGTTGTATTCGTAGAAGGTGAAGCCTGTGCCGGTGTGATCAAAGCCATTGTAGGGCTGAACGGTGTCTCTCAGACCGCCTGTCTCACGAACGATCGGAACTGTGCCGTATCTCATGGCGATGAGCTGCGTCAGACCGCAGGGCTCAAAGCGTGAGGGGACAAGAATGGCGTCGGCAGCCGCGTAGAGTTTGTGCGCTCTCTCGTTGGAATACATGATGTTGGAGCACACTCTGCCTCTGTGATAATTCTCGTAGCCTCTGAACGCATCCTCGTACTTCTTGTCGCCTGTGCCGATCACGACTACCTGGGTGTGATCATCGACAATGCGGTTCATCACCTGGTTGATGAGGTCAAGACCCTTCTGGTCGGTCAGACGGGAGATAATGCCGATCATGAACTTATTGACGTCCTGCTGCAAGCCAAGTTCGCCCTGAAGCTTTTCCTTGTTCCAGCGCTTTGCGTCGGGGAAGTTGTCCACGCCGTATCTGTCGTAGATGTACCAGTCGGTGCCGGGGTTGTACACATCGTAGTCAACGCCGTTGACGATGCCGCCCAGCTTGTAGGCGTAATCATTGAGCACACCGTCGAGAGCCTCACCGTATTCGGGGGTTCTGATTTCGTTGGCGTAGGTACGGCTGACGGTGGTGACAAAGTTGGAATATACAATACCGCCCTTCATGATGTTGGCGTCGGCGTTGAACTCAAGACGATCGGGGGAGAAAGCGTATTCCGGAATGTTGGAATGATACTTGACTGTGTCGATATTCGCAATACCCTGGAAGTGGAGATTGTGGATCGTCAGCACGGTCTTGGTTCCGTTGTAGAAGGGATTGCCCTCGTAAACAGTGTGAAGATAGACCGGCACCAGAGCTGCCTGCCAGTCATGGCAGTGAATGACATCGGGGTGGAAACCGATGGCGCACATCGCGGCGAGTACGGCCTTTGAGAAGAAAATAAAGGGAACGATGTCGCCGGCCATATCGGTATAAGGATTGCCTCTGCCGAAGAAGTACTCATTGTCGATGAAGTAGAATCTCACGCCGTTCCACCAGTACTCCATCAGACCTACATAATACATATGACAGTCGCGGGTAAAGTCCATGTAGAAATGCGTCACATAGGTCATGTTGTTGCGGAAATGCTCAGGGATACATGTGTATCTGGGCAGAATCACGCGCACGTCCAGATCGCCCTGATTGGCAAGCGCTCTGGGCAAAGCGGACATAACGTCAGCAAGACCGCCCGTTTTCACAAACGGATCACATTCCGAGCCTACAAACAAAATATTGCTCATATTTCGTCCTCCTAAATCGTAAATGATTTCCAATTACTCTAAGTAGTTTACTCTAAGTAATCAGCTTACAAATCAATTTTAACATGTAATGCGTGATATTTCAAGGAAAAAATCATTAAATAAGGCAAAATACGGTAAAATTTTATAAATTTTTTTTAGGATTTTTTATCATCGCCGTATAAACAGGAACAAGCGGACCAATAATACTTATGCAGGCACAGAAAAGATCCTTTTGGGATTCAATCAAGCCGTGCGTCGGGCAGTGTCTGTTCACATCCGGCATAAAAGCAATGAGATCAAACCGATGTAAAGGTGTAAAAAAACAGGTGGTGCAATTATTCAAAATACGGCATTATCCTTTTTCCATTACGCTGAAAAGGGGATCCCAAAAGGATCGTCCGTCAATTTACAAAGGATTTTTTCCAAAGCTGAAAACGCCGGATGTGATTGTGATACATATTCGCCCACAATGCCATAGACAAAAAATTCCCCCGGACACGCACGTATTCCGATGTGTCGGAATACTATGTAATGACCGGGAGGTAGATGGCGATGAGTTTTTTTATTATGTTGAGTGAAGCGCTTTCTCAGGCAATCGGCGGGTTGTACAGCCTGTTTTTGAGCGTGTCGTCAATTTCGGGCTTTCCGCCGAGACTGCCCGACGCGGAGGAAAAAAAATACATAGAATTAACGGCGCAGGGCGACAGAAAGGCCAGACAGACTGTTATCGAGCATAATCTGAGATTGGTGGCGCATATCAGCAAAAAATACTACGCTTCGGTGCCTGATGTGGATGATCTGATTTCCATAGGTACCATAGGACTTATCAAGGCGGTTGATACCTTCCGTCCGGAAAAAGGGTCAAAATTTTCGTCATATGCCGCGACATGCATACAGAACGAGATACTCATGTATCTTCGCAGCGGCAAAAAAAGCGCACTGGACATTTCGGTCAATGAGCCTATCGAAACCGATCACAGCGGAAATGTCCTGACACTGATGGATATCATCGCGGTGGACGATACTATTTCCGACGATATTGACACTGCCATCAAGGTGGAAAAGCTCAGACGGCTCGTGCGTGAGGAACTCAACGACACCGAACGGAGAATCATTACCGAGCGATACGGTCTTGACGGAAGCAAGCCTCTGACTCAGCGGGAGGTAGCGGGTGAACTTCATATTTCACGTTCTTACGTCAGCCGCATAGAAAAGAGAATCCTCGAGCGCATGAAAAGCAAGCTCTGAGAGCCTGCGTCAGAGGAGCGATGTCAGATCGTCGAGACTTTGCGCGACAAGGTCTATATAATCAGCGATATCTCCGTCGGGCTGCGTCAGATCGGGAATCATCACAGTGAAGCATCCGGCAGTCTTTGCGGAAATAATTCCGCTCGGGGAATCCTCCACGGCGATACATTCGCCGGGTGCAAGTCCAAGCAGCTGAGCTGCCTTTATATAGATATCGGGAGCAGGCTTGCTGCTGGCGATATCGGAACCGCTTACCACGGCGTCGAACTTTTCAAACAGACCGTAAGGCGCAAGATAGTGCCGTGCTCTTTTGACGGGCGAGGCGGTGGCCAGAGCGGTTTTCATGCCCTTTTCCCTGCAACTGTCCAGAATACTGCCCGCTCCGGATTTTAAATCCACTCCGAATTGGTCGATATGCTTGGCCATCATTTTTCGTCTGACTTCCCGGATGGCGAGATAATCAGCTTTATCTCCGAACCAGCCGGCGAACTTAGGAATGGCCGTTTCAGGAGAATTGCTGCGAAGGCTCAGCCCCATTTCCCGACTGAGTTCAAAGCCGAATGTGGCGCATGCCTCCTGCCAGAATCGCAGATAAAGCCGTTCGCTGTCCACGATCACCCCGTCCATATCGAATATTACACCCTTGCAGTTTAATGCTTTCATCTACACTCACATCCTTTTTCATTATTTTATCTTGATATTTGATAGATGTCAAGGCTGCGTCAATCTCTTTGCCTCTTTTTTACGGTAAGGAGATTGACGTGTCTGTTTTTTTAAAAATAACATTATTATGAAAAAATTGTAAAATAGATATGATAATGCAGAAAAAGACTTGATTTTTTTTTCAAACGTATTATAATACTAGTTAGCACTCGGGGAACGAGAGTGCTAATGCGCTTGGATGCTTCATCCGGGTCATTTGCAAGTTATTTTTATGCGCGGGTTTGAGCCTTCGCAGTGAAAGGAAGAATATGAATTATGACTATCAGACCGCTTTCAGACAGAGTAGTTCTCAAAATGGTAGAGGCTGAAGAAACCACCGCAGCCGGTATTATTCTTGCAGCCAAGTCCAAGGAGAAGCCGCAGATTGCCGAGGTTATCTCGGTAGGTCCCGGCGGAGTGGTTGACGGCGAAAAGATCGAAATGACCGTAAAGCCCGGCGACAAGGTGCTTACCAGCAAGTATTCCGGCACTGAGGTCAAGATTGACGGCGAAGAATTCGTCATCGTGCGCATCGGCGACATTCTCGCTGTGTGCGAGTAATTTGAGTATATTTTTGCAGGGAGGAATCATTTATGTCAAAGATTATTCTTTACGGAGAGGACGCACGCAAGTCCCTCCAGTCCGGTATAGACCAGCTTGCCAATACGGTCAAGATTACACTCGGCCCCAAGGGTAGAAATGTTGTTCTCGACAAGAAATTCGGCGCACCGCTCATCACCAACGACGGTGTGACCATCGCCAAAGAGATAGAACTTGACGATCCTTTTGAGAATATGGGCGCTCAGCTTGTCAAAGAGGTTGCCACCAAGACAAACGATGTGGCAGGCGACGGCACTACCACAGCGACCCTGCTTGCTCAGGCGCTGATTCGCGAAGGCATGAAGAATGTCACAGGCGGAGCCAATCCCATGTTTGTCAAGAAGGGTATCGCTATGGCGGTAGAAGCTGCGGCAGAGGCTGTCGCTTCTGATTCTAAGCCTGTCAACGGCTCTGAGGACATAGCTAAGGTCGCGGCTGTTTCGTCCGCTGACGACAACATCGGCAAGCTTATTGCCGAGGCAATGGAAAAGGTCAGTGCCGACGGCGTTATCACTGTTGAAGAGGGCAAGACCGCAAAGACAGATATAGATGTAGTGGAAGGCATGCAGTTTGACAGAGGCTACATTTCTCCTTACATGGTAACGGATACCGATAAGATGGAAGCGGTCATTGACGACGCGCTTATTCTTATCACCGACAAGAAGATTTCGTCTATCCAGGAGATACTTCCCCTGCTTGAGCAGATTGTCAAGATGGGCAAGAAGCTTGTCATCATTGCAGAGGACGTAGAAGGCGACGCTCTTTCCACGCTCATTGTCAACAAGCTCAGAGGCACATTTACCTGTGTTTGCGTCAAGGCTCCCGGCTTTGGTGACAGACGCAAGGAAATGCTCCAGGATATAGCCATTCTTACAGGCGGTACTGTTATCAGCGATGAGATTGGTCTCCAGCTTACCGAAACTACACTTGATCAGCTTGGTCAGGCACGTCAGGTCAAGATTACCAAGGAAAACACCACTATTGTTGACGGCGCCGGTGAAAAGTCCGAAATTGCCTCAAGAGTAGCGCAGATCCGCACACAAATCGAGACAACCACTTCCGAATTTGACAAGGAAAAGCTTCAGGAGAGACTTGCCAAGCTGGCAGGCGGCGTTGCGGTCGTTCGTGTTGGCGCGGCAACCGAGATCGAAATGAAGGAAATGAAGCTTCGCATAGAGGACGCACTGGCAGCCACAAAGGCAGCAGTGGAAGAGGGCATTGTCGCGGGCGGCGGCGTAGCGCTGATCAATGCGATGAGCGCGGTGGCTCCGCTGGTTGACGAGACCGCCGGAGACGTACAGACCGGTGTCAAGATCGTGCTGAAGGCTTTGGAAGAGCCTGTTCGTCAGATTGCCGCCAACGCAGGTCTTGAAGGCTCTGTCATTATCGACACCATCCAAAAGTCCGGCAAGAAAGGCTACGGCTATAATTTTGTCACAGATGAATATTGCGATATGATTTCCGCCGGAATTGTTGACCCCACCAAGGTGACACGTTCGGCTCTGGAAAACGCGGCGTCCGTGGCGGCAATGGTTCTGACCACCGAGTCGCTTGTTGCCGACAAGCCTGAGCCTCCCGCACCTCCCGCTCCGATGGATGGCGGTATGGGCGGAATGTATTAATCAATCTGTCGGTCGGTGCCAATCCGATTGAATACAAATAAATAAATGCGGCGTCGCTGTTCAGTTTATACATGATTCATCATAAATGATAAAAAGATAAAACAGCGGCGACGTTTTTATTTCCACAGAAATGAATCTGTGCGCATAATCAATAAAAACATGTCTTATGATGATTGCGTTTTTGTTTGAATATATAAAATTTTCTATTTGTTCAATTGATTATTGCACTGAATTCAGATTTATGATAAAATAATTTCAGAGATTTTTATACGCATGTACTATGCATGTGATTTTTCAATATTACCGGGAGGCTATGTATCATGTCACAGTTTATCGCAACACCTTATGATGATGAAGAGGATCTTCCTCCGATCGTTCTGCCCATTCCTTATGAGGAAGAGGACGAGGAGGCTATTCTTGCAGAAATGAGAGCAAGAAAGGCTAAGGAAGTTGAGGTTGAGGATGAAAACGAAGAACCCATCGTTCTGCCTATTCCTTATGAGGACGAGGAAGCCGAGAACGCAAGAAAGAAGATCAAGGAAGCAAAGGTTGCCAAGAAGGTAGCCGTTACCACTCAGGAAAACGCGGTTGCTTCCGAGAAAAAGGCTGAAGAGGCAGAAGCTATCGCAGCGGCAAAGGTCAAGGCTGCTATCGAGGCAGCCAAGCTCGCAGCTACTCAGAAGCTTCAGGAAGCTCAGTTGATGCAGGAAGCTATCAAGAAGGCTGAGGAAGCAGAGAAGGAAAGACTTGCAGCAGTCGCAGTGGCTGAGCAGGCAAAGAGAGAAGCGCAGGCAAAGGAAGAGCTGGCAAAGAAGGCTGCGGCTCAGGCAGCTCAGGCGGAAATGGCTGCTCAGGCTGCCATCAATGCTATCAACGCTGCTGGCAAGAAGTAATTTTATATCGTTTTTACAGATGACCCGACAGGCAAACGCAAATACCTTGCGTTTGCCTGTTTTTTTTTGCGTGTTTGTAAGAACCACTTGTATGCTGAAAATGACCGACTATATAAAAACAGTTGCGAAGGGGACAGGGGAGAGGTATAATGAATTTGCAATGAAACGAAAGGAGGCGATAGGCATTGAAGGTTGAGATCAGGATTGACAGTGATTACATCGAACCGCTTGCTGTAATAAAAACGGCAGAGATAACAGATGAGGTAAGCGAGGCATTAAACAGACTCACCCTGTTAAATGACAAAGGCCCTGACATCATTACCGGTTTTAGTGAGGAATGTGCGGAGATACTCTCACCTGACGATATTTACCGTGTATATTCAGAGAATCAGAAGGTTCTTGCCGTTACCGACAAGGGAGTGTTCCGGCTGAGAATGAGACTTTACCAGCTGGAGGAAAAGCTGTCCGGGCATAGCTTCGTAAGAATATCTAATTCAGAGATAATCAATCTCAAAAGAACGGCGAATTTCGACCTCAGCTTTGTCGGAACCATTCAGGTTAAGATGAAGAACGGAGAATCCACCTTTGTTTCGAGGCGATATGTTGCGTCTATTAAGAAAATTCTCGGCGTATAAACAATACGTATTCATCATCAATCAATTGTATGAAAGGAAGTATTATTATGAAAAAGGCATTACTAAGAGGACTGATAGGCTTTCCGATTGGCGTGACAATCGGCTATGCCATAACAATTGCATTTTCGCTTGCGTTTGGCAAAGGCAATTATTCTCCTGTCGTTCCTTCAATGGCAGAGCAGTTTGGCAGCCAGATCAGTGCGGTTTTGGTTCAGTTTATTCTTTGCGGAATAATGGGAGTGGTGTTTGCGGCTATGTCGGTCATCTGGGAAAATGACAGGCTGAATTTGGCGGCACAGACGGGCATTAATTTTGTTCTGTCGGTATGCACGATGATACCGATAGCGTATGTATGCCATTGGATGGAACATTCTCTTGAAGGAATTCTGGCGTATGCGGCTGTTTTTGCCGGAATCTATACTTCAATCTGGATAGCTATGTATTCAGTTTACCGTGCCAATATTAATAAGATAAATGCAGATCTTGAAAAATAACAGGCGAGTTGTTGTCAAATAAGCGGTTATTTGTGCTTTAGGTTCAAAGCAGTCAGGTATAATTCCATTTGAGAATTGTACCCGACTGCTTTCTTTATTTCTTGTTGAGGATACCTTCTGTGAAATTGGAAGGATTTGCAAATTGTTTACGGCTGTGATGAAAAATAGACATACCATTGATACAATTATGATGCATTTATGATTTATCATTAAGAACGAATCCGGGCGGAACCGTTACCGTGCCGCCCAATGAAAAGGAGGTTTTTCCAATGATACAGATACTGGTGGCGGAGGACGACCCCGGTATTTCCGAAATGCTTAAAATCAGCCTGAATGACGAGGGGTATCAATGCACCTGTGCCTTCGATGGGAAAACAGCCGCCGAACTGTTGGAACGGAGGACATTTGATCTGGTGCTGCTGGATATTTCGCTTCCCTTTGTGAACGGCTACGAATTGATGGAGCTGATACGTCCGCAGCATACACCGGTTATGATTCTTTCCGCCAACGCCGAAGTGATCGACAAGGTCAGGGGCTTGCGGCTGGGTGCGGAGGACTACATAACCAAGCCGTTTGATATGCTCGAATTGCTGGCGCGGGTGGATACGGTGCTGCGGCGATGCGGGAAAAACGAGCCTTTGCTGCGCATTCTCAAGGTGACGATTGACACCGATTCCCGTATAGTGCGCAAGAACGGACAGCCGGTCAAGCTGACTAACAAGGAGTACGAGCTGTTGCTGCTGTTCGCGCACAATCCCAACATCGCTCTGTTCCGCGACCGCATTTATGAACGGGTGTGGGGCGATTATTACAGCGACGACAGTCGCACTGTTGATCTTCACGTTCAGCGTATGCGAAAAAAACTGGGGTGGGAGGACAAGCTGGTTGCCGTTTACAAGATCGGATACCGGCTGATCTGCTGATAGTGGCTGCATCGTTCAAGTTAAATGGTGAACGAGTGTTTAAAAAATTAGTCCTTTCCAGCCGGAAAGCGGCAGGAAAGATGACGGATTTGCGGGAAATGTGGAACGATGGAAAAAAGAATGGAAATGAGGAACGAAATGAAAGACAATCCAAACATGATCAGCCGTCATGCGGAAAAAAGCGGCGTCATGGGCAAGACTGTTTTAAGTGCAGTACTTGTCCTGTCGGTGGCATTATATCTTGCTTCTGTTTCGTGCGGCAGCCGGGACAGGCAGGTTCCAAGCGCGGATTCCCCCGCAGTTGACGGTTCGGGCTATGAAATTCTGGATACGTCAGACTTTGTACGCCCGTCAGTCAAGAACAGCACGGATCTGGTGCTGTGGGGAGAAATGGCGTACCGGCATGGCTGGGGCTATGTGTACGGAACCTTCGGCTATCCGCTGGGCGAGAGTCTGCTTGCCGATAAAGTCGATCAGTATCCCCGCGAGGTGGGGCAGGAGGAGGTGTTCATCCGGGAGCATTGGCTGGGACGGCGTACCGTAGACTGTATGGGATTAATCAAGAGCTATATGTGGTACGATCCGCAGAAGAATTCCATCAGCTACAATGCCGGAGAAATGCCGGATCTGGGGTGTGACAGGCTTTTTGAGGAAGCGTCAGTCAAGGGAACGATTGATACTCTTCCCGAAAGAAAAGGTGTGGCTGTTTATGCCAAGGGGCATATCGGCATATACATAGGCGGTGGTTATGCAATTGACGCGCGATCAACCAGAGATGGCGTCGTTAAGACGAAAATCAGCAGCCGAAAGTGGACACATTGGTTTGAAATCCCCTATATTGAATATGACGATGAAACGCGGTGAGAAATGGGGGGGAATGAGACTATGAGACGTCATTTGTACAGACGTTGGGGCTGTTTCGCTGCCGCCGCTGTGACGGTGGTGCTGGTGGGGATTCTGTATGTGTCACTGACGGAAGAAGGAAAGTCGGCTTCCGCGTCAGACGGGAGACGAGTGGCGGCATGGTTGAACAATACAGGCAACGGCGAGGATGCCGGACCCGCGGAACCTCCCGTGTATGGAGCCGACCAATCATGGAAGCTGATTCTGGTCAACCGATGGCATCCGGTGCCGGACGGATACGAAAACCAACTGGAATGGGTCAATCTGAAATACGACCAGCAGATCGACGCGCGCGTTTATCCTGAACTGCAACAAATGATGATGACTGCCGCAAGGCGGGACTTCATCCGATAGTCTGTTCCGGCTACCGTTCCAAAGAGAAACAGCAGATATTGTTTGACGAGAAATGCAATGAGTATCTGCAACAGGGATATTCCCGTGCGGAGGCGCACCGTGCAGCCGAGGAATGGGTGGCATTGCCCGGCACCAGCGAACATCATTTGGGAATGGCGGTGGACATTGTCGCGGAAAGTTATCAGTTCCTTGACCGTCGGCAGGAGGAAACGGCGGAGCAGCAGTGGATGATGGCACATTCGTGGGAGTACGGTTTTATTTTACGCTATCCCACTGGCAAAAGCTCGCTCACCGGCATTCAATATGAGCCGTGGCATTACCGCTATGTCGGCAGGGCAGCAGCGGCATATATCACCCAAAATCATTTGTGTCTGGAGGAATATCTATCAATTATTATGCCCGCCGGCTGAAAAAAAGTTGAAATTATGGAACTGTGGTATTATTGAACCCAAACTCTCAAAAAAGTAATAAAAAATCGCCAAAAAGACCGAAAAATGGTTGATTTTGGCGATTTTCTTATGGTGTAATCATATTTTACTTAACAAGTAATATGATTATAGGCGGAGAATGAAAAATGGCATATCCTGATTTGGTCGAAAAGCCCCGTAGAAAAGGAACAAATATA
>ONYN01000178.1 GCA_900322085.1 uncultured Eubacteriales bacterium
CCGGATACTTCCTCGCAAAGCAGATTATCCAGTTTATCTGCACTCTTGCGGATCTCATCAACAACGACAAACGCGTTGCCGACAAGCTCAAGGTGGTCTATCTTGAAAATTATCGCGTGACGGTCGCGGAGAAGCTCATTCCCTCCGCCGAGATCAGCGAACAGATTTCCCTCGCCGGCACAGAGGCAAGCGGCACCAGCAATATGAAATTCATGATGAACGGCGCTGTCACCCTCGGCACTGAGGACGGAGCAAATGTTGAAATTCATCAGGCTGTCGGTGACGACAACATTATCATCTTCGGCATGTCCACCCCCGAGGCGGAGAACCTCAAGAATATCTATTCTCCCCGCGACTGCTACAACAACAATCAGCAGCTCCACAAGGCAATCGACTTTATGAATGCGGGCTTCGGCGGCAAACAGTTCCACGACGTGGTAAGTTCCCTGCTCGATATGGACAGATATATGGTTCTTGCCGATTTCAACGACTATTGCAGAGCGCAGAACGATTCCTCCGCTCTTTATCTTGACAAGTACAAATGGAATTCCATGAGCCTTGTCAATATTGCCAAATCCGGAATCTTTGCGGCCGACCGTTCCATCGAAGATTACGCACGCGACATCTGGGGCTGCAAGAAGTAATTTGATAAGGAAGAATACGATATGAAAAAGACACTTTTCAATTCGCGCGATCCCTTTTACCGCAATCCTACAGGAGCCGTTCCAAACGGTACGCCGGTTCACTTCAAGCTCTGTCTGCCGCGCTACCTCTGCTGCACGGCAGCTACGCTCATCATTCACAACGAACACGAGGGCAGGGTTGATCGCGGCAATCTCTTCTGGTGCGGTATGGAAGGCGATGATTTTGAGTACTGGGAGGTGGACTACACCCCCGAGGAGGCCTCACTGAACTATTATTACTTTGAGCTTCAGACGTCCTCCGGCACCAAATATCTCGGACGCACCCGCGCGGGCGTCGGCGAGCTTCAGTCGCAGGCCGTCGCGTGGCAGCTCACCGTTTACGAGAGCACCTTCAAAACGCCCGACTGGCTTGCGGGCGGCATTATGTATCAGATATTCCCCGACCGCTTCTGCAAATCCGGCGCCCTGCATGAAAATATCCCCTACGGCAGAAAACTGCACGAAAATTGGAGCGATCAGCCCGACTGGGCGCCCAACGAGCACGGTATCATCACCAATTCCGACTACTTTGGCGGCGACCTCAAGGGCATTACCCAGAAGCTTGACTATATCAAGTCGCTGGGTGTGAGCTGCATTTATATCAACCCGATATTTGAAGCGCACGAAAATCACCGCTACAACACAGCCGATTACCGCAAGATCGACCCCATGCTCGGCACCGAGGAGGATTATGTCGAACTTTGCAATGAGGCGAAGAAACGCGGCATTAAAATCATCATAGACGGCGTTTTCTCCCACACGGGCGACGATTCGATCTACTTCAACAAAAAGAACCGCTACGATTCACTGGGCGCGTACAATTCCAAGGAATCGCCTTTCTATTCCTGGTTCAAATTCTACCAGTGGCCCAACAGCTATCATTCATGGTGGGGCATTGACACCCTCCCTGAGGTCAAGGAGGAAGAACCCGACGTAATCGAATATCACACCGGTGAGGGCGGAACGGTAGGCAAGTGGCTTGAAAAGGGCGCAGGCGGCTGGCGACTTGACGTTGCCGACGAGCTGCCCGACGTATTTCTCGACAGGCTGCGCTACGCCGCCAAGAAGGCCGACCCCGAAGCCATCATCATCGGCGAGGTCTGGGAGGACGCGAGCAACAAAGTTGCCTACGGACAGCGCAGACGCTATCTGCTGGGCAAGCAGCTTGATTCGGTTATGAATTACCCCTTCAAGGACGTCATTCTCGGTTTCCTGACCGGTTGGTCGGGAGACGAAGCCATTGAAGTGGTCAACAACATCATTGAGAATTATCCTCCGCAGGTCACACGTCTGCTGATGAATTCCCTCGGCACACACGACACCGAACGCGCCATCACCATTCTCGCGGGCGAACCCGCTCACAATCGCGGCAGAGATTGGCAGGCATACGCCAAAATGTCTCCGGAGCAGCGTGAAAGGGGCATTCGCAAGATGAAGCTTGCCTCTGTGCTGCAATTCACTCTGCCGGGCGTACCTTGCATCTACTACGGCGATGAGGCCGGCGTGGAAGGCTACAAGGATCCGTTCAACCGTTCCACCTATCCGTGGGGCAGCGAAAACAGAGGTCTTATCGACTGGTACAAGAAACTCGGCAAGCTGCGCAACGAAGTGGATTGTCTGACCGAAGGCGAATTTGAGGTGGCAAAGTGCCTTGACGCCGTGATGTCCTTTGTACGCCACGGCAAGAAGGATTCTCTCTTTGTGGCGGTCAACCGTTCGGATTGCAACACCCACCACATCGAACTTCCCGACGGCTTCAACGGAGCGCGTACGGTGCTTGGCACAGCTTCCGTCTACAAGGGAACCGTCACCATTCCCCCTATGAGCTGCATTGTACTCAGGGCGAACAATTACTCCATGTTCAAATGACTGACACGGCTGTGGAAGCAAATCCGACTGCTGTTTGCAAAGCATAAATGAACCCGGCGCACATGTCGCCTTTGAATCATTCATTCAAAGGTATGGCGTGTGCGCCGGTTTTTGGTCATTGAACAAACTATTCTGTGATACGAACGCGGGACGGTCTGGAATGAATTTGGCTGCCCGCAGCGTCGGTAATCACGCACTTTACCCGCATGCCGTCCCATGTGGGATTTGAAATGGCCGATGTACTCGCGGAGGTGTGACCCCGCCATATGTGCCAGTGGGTCATATCCCGCTTTTGGTAATACCACTGATAGCGCAGACCCCTGCCCTGCGCTTTTACTGAGAATTCGGCATGTTTCCACGGACCCACCGCAACGCTTCGCGGCTGTCTGAGAATGTCGAGCGCATCGGTAATCCAGATTCTTGCGCTGTCAGATGAGAGGCGTCTGCCGGTGCAGTCGGTGACGTCACAGCGTACTTTCATCTTGTGCCACGATGTTTCCGCGGGCAGAGAAATCGCGGAATTCGTCTGACCGTCCCATCGGACCCATTCGTCCGAGCCGTATGCCTTGCGCAGCCATTGATATTTCAAACCTCGTCCGGTTGCATGCACGGCAATTGACGGGCTATCGCCGGACTGAACGGTTGCATCGGCGGGAGAGGTGTGAACGGTGAGAATGTCGTTGACCGTTATTTTGACGATACGTGAAAATAACACATTTCCCTTGCCGTCACTCACTCTGCATATCAGCCGCATATTGTGCCATGAGCTGTCCGCAACGCCTTCAAAGGTGCTTTTGGTGCAATCCTTCAGCATGATCCAGCCCACACCGTCCTGCTTTTTCATGTACCATTGGAAGCTCACGTTTTCACCGTCTGCGCCGACCTTGACTGCCGCCTTTTTACCGGAACTGACTGTGATGTCTTCGGGCTGTGAAGTGATGCACAGATCCGGGCTGACCGATATTCCGGCAGGCTCCGAGAAGGTGACGCAGCCGTTTGCTCCCGTCACCGCGCACCGAATCTGCGCCCCCGAGACCAGAAACGTCGCGTTGACAGAAGCCTCCGGATCATCGTATCCCCGCAGCGTCATCCATGCGGGAAAATCTTTGAGCCGGAGCTGCCACTGATAGCGCAGTCCACTCCCCTCTGCCCTGACTGAAAAGCGTATTTTTTCTCCCACTCTTGCGGCGGCGGATTGGGGCTGAACTGTCACCAGAGGTCTCTCCCCGGCATTGACCGGGACACAGTCGGAGAATATCATGCGACCGCCGGGATTTTTTACCCGACAGTAAATCTGTGTTCCGTCCCATGATTGCCCCACATTCAAAGACAGCGTGTCATCGTTTCTGTCC
>ONYN01000184.1 GCA_900322085.1 uncultured Eubacteriales bacterium
CCGTACATCGGCGGCACATACTGCTGCTGTGGAACCGGCTGTCCGTACATCGGCGGCACATACTGCTGCTGTGGAACCGGCTGTCCGCCTGTATTCACAGCGCGACGACTGCTGTCGTCGTCAAAAGCACCGGAAAACGCCGGCATGGTATTGCCTGCCTCTTGATTATGATGCAATGGCTGACCGTTTGATGGATGATCCATACGATTATGACTCCCCTTTCTTGAAAATAAACAGCTTGCTCAGCACATAGTTCATTATAACTACCACCACATTGGAGCAAACCTTGGCAAAGAGAGACTTTGCGTCCTTGAGCGGACAATGCAGAATGTCAGCCAAAAGACGTTCAATGGCAATGTAACCCATTACATCCACCATAAGCCAGATGATCAACTCGTCCACAAGCAGTGAGAATAATCTGGCTCCTACAAACGAACCGGCCTCGCGGACTATGCCAAGGGCAGATTTTTCTTTGCTTTGAAAAACAAAGACGCGATTGGTAATATAGGCAAATATGACGGAAAATATCCAAGCAATTATATTGGAAATCAGCGCGTGAAGTCCGAACACAGAGCAAAAAAGCTGAAACGTGACAATATTAATCACAGTAGTACACACGCCGAAAAAGAGGTAAAGAAATACCTCGCTTTTCATAAATTGCTTTACGATACCTACCAATGACCTGCCATCTGACTCAGACATTGAAAAGTCTCCCTCCCCTTGCAAAATCACGCAATTTATTGCATAAACTTCACCGCAGTACCGGTTGCCAGTATTTCAGAAGCCCCCTGCATAACAGAAGATGTGGTGTATCTGACATTGACTACCGCATCTGCACCATAGCGCATGGCGTCCTCGATCATTCTGGCTGTGGCAATCTCACGTGCGTTGTTGAGCATATCGGTGTATGCCTTGATCTCGCCGCCCACCAGCGTTTTGAAGGAAGCCCCCAGATCAGAGCCGAAGTTTTTGGTCATAACCACGCTTCCTCTGACGATAGAAAGCACCTGAAGCTTCTGACCGGTGATGTAATCCGTGTTGACAACTACCATTTTTTAATTACCTCTTTTCACAATAATAAAAAATATTTTACCCTTTGTGTAAAAAGCACATCGGATATTATTAATCATATCATATATTTACCCATTTTGCAATCAATATTTTATCTCTTTGCGTTATTTTGTGTTCATGCGACTGTTTTTTGCTCTGATTTATCCATAAATTTGCCGTTGACTTGTGGAATATTTTATGTTATAATTACAAAAAACAAGTAAATTTTCGGGAGGCAAATAAAATGTTTTTTTCTAAGAGGAAAACAGTTAATGAAGAACTGGTCAGCCTGCATCTGCCATACCCTGACAAGGAAGACCGACTTGTACGTGTGTACGTTCCTGAGCATAAAAAAGGCGAAAAGCTGCCCGTCATCTACATGACCGATGGCCAGTCAATTTTCGATGAAGAATCAAACCCGTGGGGGTGCTGGCACACACGTGAGGCGGTAAAGGCCGAATATGAATCAAGCGGTCGAAAAGCGATCATTGTAGGGATTCACAGTCCCCGACATCCCCTGTTGCGCACAAATGAACTGACTCCAAAATCCATCGGAAGTATCACACTTCCCGAAATACCTCCCCCAATGCCAGAAGGTATGCCACCGATGCCGGAGGGTATGCCACCGATGCCGGAAGGTATGCCACCGATGCCGGAGGGAGCGCAGATGACGCCCGAAATGCTCACGCAGATGATGGAGGAAATGCAGAAGATGTTCTCCCCTGAAGGAGAAATCTTTGACAACTTCCTGATCAAAACCGTTATGCCGGAGGTGGAAGCAAAATTCCCGGTGAAAAAAGGCAGAGCAAATACGGCGATATGCGGCAGTTCATCGGGAGGACTGGAATCCTTCTATATCGCCTTGGTTCACCCTGAACGGTTCTGCGCGGCAGGCATTTTTTCTCCCGCGTTTATATTCTATTCCACCGACGACATAAAGACATGGGTTAAAAACAGTCTGCAAAAGAAAACGCCTTTCCTGTATATCTACTGCGGACAAGGCGAGGAAAAAGAAAAGGAAATGTGCGATCAGGCCAAACCTATATTTGACCTTCTCAAGGATAGTCTCCCCCAAAAAATGATAAAAGAGGTCATCCTTCCCGACGCCATTCACAATGAAGCCGCATGGGAACCGATTTTTAAAGACTTCCTCCATATTTTCCTCACCGAAGGCAAAAAATTCTGATTTTCTATTTTCATATATCATTCTATAAAAAGGAGCGTTCATCATCATTTTGGTGATAAGATGAACGCTCCTTTGGTTATTTGGTTATTCAATTATTTTACGGTACCTGTCACTTGGCATTTTTGCCGCAGCACTGCTTATATTTCTTGCCACTGCCACAGGGACAGGGGGAATTCCTGCCGATCTTGCGCCCGGCTCTGGCAGGCATTACCTCTGAATCGGTATCGGGATCCATAGGCTTCTGAATCTGCTCGCGCTTGGGTTCCTCCTGGCGTCTGACCTGAACGGTGAGTATCTGACGCGCTGTATCTTCCTTGATCTGCGCGATCATCTCGTCAAACATATCAAAGCCTTCCACGGTATAAGCAATGGCGGGATCCTTCTGTCCGTAGGAACGCAGACCGATGCCCTGCTTGAGTTCTTCCATTGCGTCGATGTGATCCATCCAGAGCGTATCCACCACTCGCAGCATGACCACACGGTCAAGCTCACGGGCAATCTCGTCGCCGAATTCCTTCTCGCGTTTTTCATAAAGGTCGTGTGCGCGTCTGATAAGCTCGTCGGTAATATCCTGCTTTTCCAGACTGTCAAGCTCTTCGAGGGAATATTCAAAATCGTCCTCGGTGGTGAGCAGATTGAGATAAGTTGTGCGCAGTCCCTCAAAGTTCCAGTTGTCCTTCTCGTCGGCATTGAGATAGAGTTCCACATTTGATGTGATGGAATCATCAATCATCTTGATGATGTTATCACGCATATTTTCGCCGTCAAGCACCTTGTCGCGTTCGGAATAAATCACCTCACGCTGCCGGTTCATAACGTCGTCGAAACGCAGCACGTTCTTTCTGATGGAGAAGTTCCTGCCCTCGACCTTTGCCTGTGCGCTCTCGATACTCTTTGAGACCATTCTTGCCTCGATGGGCATATCTTCGTCAATATTCAGCGTGTTCATCATCGCCTGCAGGCGTTCACCGCCGAATATGCGCATGAGATCATCCTCCAGCGACAGATAGAACTGGCTCTCACCGGGGTCGCCCTGACGTCCGGAACGTCCGCGAAGCTGATTGTCGATACGGCGTGATTCATGGCGCTCGGTGCCGATAATGACCAGGCCGCCCGCTTCACGAACCTTGTCGCCCTCCGCGTCGGTGTCCTTCTTGTATTTTTCCTTAAGCTCGGCGAATTTGGCACGGGCTTCGATGATCGTTTCATCATCGGTATCGCTGTAGGCCGTGGATTCCTCAATCAACTCCTCATCATAGCCGAGCTTGCGCATTTCGCTCTTTGCCATGAATTCGGGGTTGCCGCCCAGCAGAATGTCGGTGCCGCGTCCCGCCATGTTGGTGGCAATTGTGACGGCGCCGTATTTGCCCGCCTGTGCAACAATCTCAGCTTCGCGCTCATGGTACTTCGCGTTCAGCACCGAATGTTTGATTCCTCTGCGCTTGAGAGCGTCACCCAACATTTCAGACTTGTCAATGGAAATAGTACCGACCAGCACAGGCTGACCCTTTTCGTGAGCCTCGATAATTCTCTCGATAACGGCGTGATACTTGCCGCGTTCGGTGGAATAAATGCGGTCGGGCAAATCCTTGCGGATCGTGGGCTTGTTGGTGGGAATCTCAACGCAGTCCAGCTTGTAGATTTCGTTGAATTCCGTCTCTTCGGTGAGAGCCGTACCGGTCATGCCGGAGAGCTTCTTGTAAAGGCGGAAGTAATTCTGGAATGTGATGGAGGCAAGCGTCTTTGATTCACGTTCGACCTTCACGCCCTCCTTTGCCTCGATGGCTTGATGAAGACCTTCGTTGTAACGGCGGCCGTACATGATACGTCCGGTGAATTCGTCGACAATAAGGACCTTGTCGTCCTGCACTACGTAATCCACATCTCGTGTCATAACGCCGTGCGCCTTGATTGCCTGATTGATGTGGTGCAGGATGGTGATGGCTTCGGGGCTGTTGTCCATCAGGTTATCCAGACCGAATGTTTTTTCGGCGCGTGCCACACCCTTTGGGGTAAGCGTAGCGGTTTTTGCCTTTTCGTCCACAATGTAATCAGCGTCGCCGTACTTGTCGTCGTGCTCTTCCTTTTCATCTACCTCGGTAATCTTGACAAAAGTAAGCTTCTTGGCAAAATCGTTGACAGTGTTGTAAAGAGCGGTGGATTTGTCGCCCTGACCGGAAATGATCAGAGGTGTTCTCGCCTCGTCGATGAGGATGGAGTCCACCTCATCCACTACGGCGAAATTGTGACCGCGCTGAACCTTCTGCTCCTTGTAAATAACCATATTGTCGCGCAGATAGTCAAATCCAAGCTCGTTGTTGGTACCGTATGTGATATCGCACGCGTAAGCTTCACGGCGCTCGTCGTTCTTCATATCGTGAAGTATCAGACCGACGCTCAGGCCGAGGAATCGGTGAATCTTGCCCATCCACTCGCTGTCGCGCTTGGCGAGGTAATCGTTGACCGTGACAACATGCACGCCTTTGCCGGAGAGCGCGTTGAGGTATGAGGGCAATGTGGCAACCAGCGTCTTGCCTTCACCGGTCTTCATCTCGGCAATACGCCCCTGATGAAGGATAATACCGCCGATCACCTGCACAGGGAAGTGCTTCATGCCCAGCACGCGCCAGCCTGCCTCACGGCACACGGCATATGCGTCCGGCAGAATGTCGTCAAGCGTCTCACCGTCGTTAAGTCTGCCTTTGAGCACATCGGTCTGGCTGCGAAGCTCACTGTCCGACATAGGAGCGTACTTTTCCTCGAGAGCAAGCACCTGTTCACAGATCGGCTGTACTCTTTTTATCTCTCTTTCGGAGTAACTGCCGAATATCTTCTTTAAAATTCCCATTATAAATGGACCGTCCTTCCTTGGTTCTGCATTTTTGACTGACCAATCAACAGCAAAATTATCAGATAATCATAAATAAAATGTACGCAGAGGTATTTCTGAAATTTTCATACCGATATAACATATCCAATATAGCATACATAAATCAATTTTACAATACCCGCTCAAGGAAAATGTTACGCAATTGAAAATTATTATTTCTTCATTTACTCAAAAAATAAATAATTATTGCATTAGTGGACAATTATCGGTTATATTTACAACATTTATTCCTCATTTTTCCAAATCAGGACAGTTGAAAGATCGTTAAAGAATTAACTTGTTGTTTTTCAATAAATTTTGCTTGACAAACGCCTAAAGGCGTGATATCATATGTTTGTCGAAACGAAACTTGGTAATGTATTGCATATCATTATAATCAGAAATCAATCGGGGGTAATACAAATGTCAGTGATTTTTTCAGCAGCCATCACGGGTCTGGGACATCTTGCACATGCTGTAGCTGCCGCCAGGGAAAAATGGCCCGGCGCATACTCTGAATTTGAACTCAGTCAGGACGGCGAGACTGTTTGGGAAGCCGGCGCAGAATATGCTTTTGTAGGTTTCAGTGAGGACGGCGACTTTTCCCGTTCGATAGGAAAGAGCGGCGCTTCTGTAGGCAGACGTATAGGCAAACTTAAAAATGACCCGGATTATCGCGTCTGGCAACTCCTGGCCCACGACGGCGAATACATCATGCTCAAAGGCAGTTACGATACGGCCGAGATATTCAAGCGGGTTAGCTGAAAAGCGGACAGGCTCTAAATATGACATATTGCAGGATCTCCCGATCACAGGTCTAACACTGTGGTCGGGAGATTTTTTAAATCTTATAAATTTGTGTAGCCCATGAGGCTTTCGTCGACCTCCCGGGCGCAGTCGCGTCCGTCGCG
>ONYN01000186.1 GCA_900322085.1 uncultured Eubacteriales bacterium
TAGCGGAAGCAAGAATCATTGACGCACCCTTGCGGCTCCTTATAAAATCTGCTTTCTTACCCAAAATCTTTTCCTCAACTTTCTTTAAGTGCTTAAGCATTTCAAACATCTTAAGCTCATAACAGGTTACCGTTCAACTCAACACACACATCAATTGGCCAAGCGGATTCATTCGCTGCCAATTCAATAATGCGGTCCTGTCTTCCGGCCGTTCGCATTGTTTCCCGAACGATGTGGCTATTATAATCTCATCATCGGATATTGTCAAGCTTCTTTCAGTGAAAACTTTTATGCATAATAACGAAGCGCACATTTTTCCGATACAAAATATGGAAGTATTTTTTTAAAAAGATAGGATAATTGTACATAAAAATCCATCTGTTTGATTTACCACATTAAATCGTGATAAAAAATAATTGGTCAAGGTGCCGAATTTGATTTGTAATTTTTTGTTACCATTCTTACGAATTTGTATTTCTCAATTATCAAGCTATATTTGTATCGTAACAGAAACTTTTCGGTCAATTATATGTGCAATATAGTAATAAGTTTTTTGTAATTTTACGTAAATTAGTTATCAATTACCAATACAAAAAAATGGCATTGATTTGGTTATTTCGTCATATCAATGACAGTTCCCGCCTCATTTGTACCAATTGCATAACCAGGCGGACAAGCGTTTATGCAATATTATTATATGCCGTCGACATGAAAAAAATGCCATTGTAAAATAAATTACACTATTGTAACCATCGTATCATAAAATAACAGCCGGTCGCCGTCGCGGCCGACTGTCGTTTTTTTCACTATATAACAACGAAATCAATTGAGGCTGGCACATCTATTGAATTCGCAAGGCTACAACGTGCATCGCAATCAAGCAAATTCGGAAAGGGTACATGATCTGAAGCACACTCACCTTTCCGTGCGATTACACTTCCTCCGAGCTGACAGATACATCCGGCAGCATATGTGAAATCAGCCTTTCCGCTCTGTGCGCACACCCTTCGCTGATAATCACATCCGTAACGGCATTGCTCCGAACATATTCCAGCAGCGCCGCTGCGGGCTGCGGACTGTAAAGTACGGTAAGACGTGCGCCAACTGATATCGCATATCTGAAAAGTTCCTCTGTGGATTGGGCGTATCCTGCGCTGCATTCGGGGAAAATCCCGACTACAGACATGCGGTCTCCGTCGTGACGGCAAAGTGCCATAAGCCTGACATCAGGCCGATTGCTTATCTGGCTTGAAACTGACGCGGACATTGAACCTGTTTTCTTCATCATGTTTTCCCCCTGTAAGGTTTTTATGATTATATATGAATGTAACGCAATATCTTTCCCTATCGCATTAACTACATTATACTCCGCAATCATGAATTTTAATCCGAATTTGAATGTATCTTTTATGTATGTTCTATCAAATTTATATGAATGAGCCGGTATTTGAACTTTTCACATGCTTACGTGTTTACGTTAAACAGTACAAACAACAAACGGCACACGGATTTGCTTCATGACAAACCCGTGTGCCGCCATTTAATATAGAGTATAGGTTATTTTGAAAAATCCACCGCTTCATGTGAGGTGAGATTTGAGCCCTTTCCTGTGATGCTGTTGACCTCATAACTGATTGAAATCATCTTTTCTCCGTCAAGCTGGAGATCAATTTTCACGTTGCCATTTACGTCTATCCAGTAGCTGCTATATTCAGGGGGCTGACCGACTTCCTTTGTAAAATCTTCCTGCGCCCTGCCGGTCAGTATTTCGGCTGAATAAAATGTAAATTTGCCGGGATCCGCGCCGACGATCAGGCTCCAGTTTTCGGATTTCCCATTGTCGTCCTCGTCCTTCCATGTCAGCCGTCTGGATCCGCTGTCGCTGATGAGCATCTCCGCGCTGCGGGTTCCTTCCAGCGAATCAAAACGGAAAACGGTTGTCTTTTTTTCCGTTTCCACAGTCAACGCAAGCTCTGTGCCGTTGATCGCATCAATGTATTTTCCGCTGCGCTCATCGGTAAATAGATAATAGCCAATGCGCTGATCGCCGTCGTCGGCAGCCCACACACCGCGGCATATAGTCGTACCCGAGTCAAAACCTGTATGCTGATCACTGCCGGATACCTTTAAACCGCTGTCGGCGCCGCATGAAGTCATACATATGATGAGAGCCACAGCCGTAAATACGGCTGTTATTTTTCCCAGAACAGATTTCATAATCATTCCCCCAAAAATATAATCTGCCCAGATTGTACCATAATCCGGGCAGAGAATCAACAGTATTAATTTAACGTAATTTAAATATTTTACGGATTAACCGATGAACATTGTGTGAATGGCGGAAACGGCCTTGTCTGCGTCTTCTTCGTTAATAAGCACCGAAATCTTGATCTCGCTGGTGGAAATCATTCTGATGTTGATGTGCGCGCCGTAAAGTGCCTCGAACATCTTTGCCGCAACGCCTGCATGCGTCTCCATGCCTGCGCCCACGATGGAAACCTTGGCCACCTCATTGTCTACCGCGACACCCTTGCCGCCTACTCCGGCAACAAATTCATTCATTACCTCGGCGGCTTCATCAGCACTGTCCTCAGCCACCGTAAAGCTGATATCCTTAGTGCCGTCTCTGCCGATGGATTGCAGAATGATGTCTACATTGATACTCTTGGCAGCAAGGCGGCTGAACGCCTGGAATGCAACGCCGGGTTCATCGGGAAGTCCCAAAAGCGAAATTCTTGCTACATGAGTGTCCTTGGCTACGCCGCTGATAAGCATTTTTTCCATTTTTACCTTCTCCTTAACTATAGTACCAGGCTTTCTGACAAGTGAAGAAAGCACTTCCAGTTGTACGTTATACTTCTTAGCCATTTCAACCGAACGATTGTTGAGCACCTGTGCGCCGAGCGTGGCAAGTTCGAGCATTTCGTCATAGGTGATCTCCTGAAGCTTCACAGCACTTTCCACCTTACGCGGGTCAGCGGTGTAAACGCCCTCGACATCAGTGAATATCTGGCATCTGTCGGCGCGAAGAGCTGCCGCGATGGCAACGGCACTGGTATCGCTGCCGCCTCTGCCCAGTGTGGTCATATCGTCGTATTTGTTGAGTCCCTGGAAGCCCGCCACAACCACAATCTTATTCTGGTCAAGCTCGCTCTGGAGCCTGTCGGTCTCAATGCGTCTGATTCTGGCGCTTCCATAAACCGAGCTGGTCACGAATCCCGCCTGCCAGCCCAGAAGGGAAATGACAGGGTATCCGAGCTTTTGAATGGCCATTGCCAGCAGCGAGATGGAGATCTGCTCGCCTGCCGTCATCAGCATGTCAAGCTCGCGCTTGGAGGCAGAGGGATTTATCTCCTTTGCCTTTGCGATGAGATCGTCGGTAGTATCGCCCTGTGCCGATACTACAACCACGACTTTATTGCCCTGCTTGTAAGTGTCGGTTACTATGCGGGCGACATTCATAACGCGCTGCGCATCGGCAACCGATGTGCCGCCGAATTTCTGAACTATTAAACCCATTCTGTTCAATACCTCCGAATTTTTTTATTTTTATCAAGTAGTTGGCTTAGAGCCTGCTAACAGCCTCTTATGCATAATATGTATGCAGCGTGGCATTTGCGAAGCATCGCAAGCGCACGCTATTGCCTGTTCAATCGTTTTGCGCCTCCGGAATCGACGTCAAGTATCACGATCCGCCAATTGTTCAGCCCCCGGCGTTCAAGCTCGCGGGTCATTTCGTTCTCAAATTCCTCCTCATGCCTACGGCTGATAATCGACATGACCGTCGGTCCCGCGCCGCTGATATAGGTGGCATATGAGCCGAATTCATAGGAAAGCGCAAATATTTTGTCCGCTCCCGGAATCAGGCTGAGTCGATAGGGCTGATGAAGCTTGTCCTGCACGGCAATGCGAAGGTTTTCTACATTTCCTGTTGCAAGTGATCCTGCCATAAGCGCCGAACGGGAAAGATTATACACCGCGTCCTCTCGCGGCACCGTCACAGGAAGTATGCTTCGGGCAACTGACGTCTTAAGCTCAAAGTCCGGAATAAATGCCGCAAACCGAAACTTGTCGGCGACATGAAGCGTCACCGCATACACTCTGCCGTTCTCCACCGCTGCACAGGTCAGACCTCCGAGCAAGGCCGGAGTGGTATTGTCGGGGTGACCTTCCATCACGCAGGCAATATTGACCAGTTCTTCCCTGCTCATCGGCTTGCCGAGCAGATAATTGGCGCCGAGCAGTCCCGCCGCAACACAGGCCGAGCTTGAACCAAGCCCGCGCGTCATAGGAATCACATTGCTCTGGGCGATTCGGAAGCCCTTAGGCAGCGGCTTGCCACATTCCTCATAAAGCCTGCACGCCGAACGGTAGATCAGATTATCCTCCCCTGTCGGCACCTTCACATTGTCGAGAGAGGTGATTGTAAGCCGGTCGCTTTCTTCTATTTCCACCTCGTTGTACATCGAGAGCGCAATGCCAAGCGCGTCAAAGCCGGAGCCGATATTGGCACTGGTAGCGGGAATCCTGAATTTCAAATTAAATCATCCTTTGAGAAGCCGTAAAAAATTACATGCTGAGCGTTCTCATCGCGCTGATTACATTCACGCCCTTGGCGATGAATTTCTTAGCGATGAGTTCCTGCTCGGCGTATGTCGCAACATCCGTGATGATGGCGATCTCGTCGGGATTGACACCCTCTGTATAGATACATTCCCTGCAAAGCTCGTTTGCGATGGTCATAAGCTCATCGGTACTCTTGCCGCAGAGACGCAGATACATCGAGCAACGTTCGTCGTGATAATCAGCGATCATACCATCTTCCGCCGGAGCCCAGTAGAGATACTTGCGGGCAACACGGTGCTTTACGCAGTCGATGACATCGGCGACAACCGCGCTTGCGGTAGGCAGCTTGCCCGCGCCCTTTCCGTAGAACATCACCTCGTCGGTGGCGTCACCCACAACGCAGATGGCATTGAATACATCGCTGACGCCTGCGAGCGGCGAATTTTTGGAGACCATTCTGGGAGCGACGTTGATAAGAATTTTGCCGTCAGGCTGCACCTTGAAAAGGCCGATAAGTTTGATGGCAGCGTTAAAGCGGTCGGCATAGGTTACATCTTCGAGAGTGATGTTGCGTATTCCCTCCACATAAACATCGTTGGGATAGATATGCTTGCCACACACAAGAGACGCCAATATGCAAATTTTGCGGCAGGCATCGTGACCGTCGACGTCGGCAGTCGGGTTCTTTTCGGCATAACCGAGATTCTGTGCCAATTGCAGTGCTTCATCAAAGGGCATATTCTCTTTGATCATCTTGGTGAGGATGAAATTCGTCGTACCGTTGAGTATTCCGGCTACAGCGGCGATCTCGTTGGCAGCCATGCACTGCGCAAGCGGACGGATGATCGGAATTCCTCCGCCGACGCTGGCTTCAAAGAGGAAGTTGAGATTGTTTGCCTTTGCCACTTCCAGCAGTTCCTGTCCCCTGGCGGCAACCAGCTCCTTGTTGGAAGTGACAACGCTCTTGCCTGCCTTCAGGCTGTTCATGCAGAAATCAAACGCCGGCTTTATGCCGCCCATACATTCCACAACAATCTCTACCTCAGGATCATTGAGAATGATGTTTACGTCCTTGACGAATTTGTCCGCATACGGCAATTCAGGAAAATCGCGCAGATCGAGAATGTATTTGACCTCGATCTCCTCCTTGGCGCGGCGTTCGATGCCCTCGTGATTCTTCATCAGTACCTCGACAACGCCCGAGCCTACTACGCCGTGACCCATAACTGCAATTTTGACCATAAAAATCACTGCTTTCCGATTAGTTTTACTAGAGCCTGCTGGCTCTTATATCATATTTTTTAGTCAACACAAATCATTCGATTCATACTCCCACGCCTATGCCCGAAACGGAAATCACTCCGTCGAGCGACCGGAGCCTTTCAAAAAGTTCCGAAACGCTGATTTCCATATACCTCGTACTGACCGACACTGTGACGTACGCCGCTCCGTTCGCCGGAATATTCTGATTGACCGTGAGAATATTCGCTCCCGCATCAAAAAAGGAAGTGATCATTGACGACAGCACGCCGGGCTTATCCTGAAGCATCGACTGAATGGTGAGTACTCCTGAATCTTCGGCGTTCTCGTAGGGCATCACCATGTCTTTGTATTTATAGAATGCGCTGCGTGAAATTCCCACAAGTCTCGCCGCTTCGGACGCTGAATGGGCTGCTCCGCTGCCCAGCAGACGCTTGGCGCTCACCACCTTGGCAAACACTTCGGGCAAGGCCTTGCTGCTCACTATATAATACTCGTCAGACATTGCATAATCCACCACCCGTGTACGACTGTATCGTGTCAATGAACACTATAGCATTTTTTTTCGTCAATTTCAAGTGAATTTGGGCTTTATTTTTCAATTCATTCCCGTTTTTTGCACATTCTACGTTTGATACAAAATTTCAGGTTATGTTTTCCACAATGTTATTCACCCATACGCCTTTTCTGACCATCACATATCCGATGACGGCCTTGACCGCTTCTGACATCTGACATATGGCATAAATCGGAACAATCGGCCAATCGGTAAAACGCGTCAGAACAAACGACAGAGGCACCACCACACACAGCATGTAGCATCCGTCAAATATAAAGGTCACAAATGTGTTCCCGCCCGAACGCAGGGTGAAATACGCCGCGTTGGTATAGGCGATAATCGGCAGCATAAGCGCGGAAATGGTCAGCATTACTGTCGCGAGATGACGCACATCCTGCGTCGTATTGTAAAGCAGCGGATAAAACGGTGAGCATACTGCCATTAACAAGCCCATACAGGCACTTCCCAGCACCGAGTAATTACAGAGAATGCGGTCGGAGCTGCGTGCTTCCTCCTTTTTGCCGGCACCGAGAAGCTGCCCGATGATGATGGCAATCGCGTCTCCGGCGGCGATGAAAAACACGCTGAACACATTCGACAAGGTGGAACAGATATTCACTCCTGCCACAGCATCCAATCCGCGTGTGGAATAGCTCTGATTCAGCACAGTAATCCCAAATGCCCACGAGCTTTCATTAATCATCAGAGGAATACACTTGACAAGCACTCTCACAAACAGTCTGCGGGGAATGTACGCCGACCTAAGCAGTCCGCTGACGAAGGAATAGCGGTCGGAATGTGTGTGCAGCCATACCGCTACAATGATAAATTCCACAATTCTGGCGCATATGGTCGCCAATGCGGCGCCCTTTACGCCCATCTCAGGAAATCCGAGCCTGCCGAATATCATCACCCAGTTGAGGGTCACATTGACCAATACTGCCGCAAGGCCTGCCTTCATCGGCACCACGGTCTGCCCCACTTCACGCAATGTGCTTACATAAACCTGACACAGACAGAACGGAATAAAACTCCACATAGCGACGCTCATGTAATCCATCCCATATTTTAATGTAAGTTCTACATCCTCACGACTCTCACTGTGCAGAAACAAACGTATCAGATCGCCGCCAAAGAGTATCGCGGTACAGATCGCCGCAGTCACCACCACGGCTCCGACTCCTATTTTGAAACGGAATGTGTATTTGATTCCCTCGCTGTCGCCGCTTCCATAAAACTGAGCGGTGAATATTCCTGCCCCTGCCATTGCCCCGAAAAGGCACAGAAAGGGAATCAGCGAAATCTGATTGACAATGGAAACGCCGTTCATCTGATGCGTTCCGAGCTGTCCCACCATCAGATTATCCAGCATGTTAACGAAATTGGTAATTCCGTTTTGTATGGCGATCGGCATGGCTATCAGCAGGAACTGCTTCAGGAATTCCCTGTTGCCGAGGTATTGATTTATGTTCAACCGGTTCATTGTTATCATCTCCTCTTATCGTGGAAAAAAAGAAAACACCTGCCGTCACACGGCGACAGATGTTTTCATTCAGCGGCAGTCACTTTTGATGGAGTGTTGCCGCCCCAAAATTATTCAATAAATTACAATCAGAGCTATATTATTGACCCAGCGGTACGCCGTTGGCGTCTGCATTGATCGAACCGGCAAGAATCATAATACCTTCGATGAATCCCCAGAGGCCGCCTATGCCACATGTGACAACTGTTACTAAGATCTGAGTGACTGCTTTGCTGGTAAATCCGAGATAGAAATTGTGTACACCCCATGCTCCAAGGAATACGCCGAGAAGTCCGGCTGCAATCCTTGACCTGGGCTGCATTACCATGTTCTGATTATAAACGGGCGCTCCGGCCTGATAACCGTTGGGATTATAAGCGTTCTGATATCCCTGCTGCTGGAAATTAGGCTGCTGCTGGAAATTGGGTTGCTGCTGGAAATCGGGCTGCTGGTCGGCAAAAGGCTGCTGTGCATCGGTTGCCTTTGATTCCACAGGCGTGCCGCATGAGGGACACACTCCGAGCTCATCTGCATATGTATTGCCGCAGTTCTTGCATGTGTAATCCATAACTAATTACCTCTTTTCAATACTATAAAAAAGCCGCATTAAACCTACCTACATAAGCATAATGCGGCTTTACTCGCTGAACTAACTGAACTATCTGAATTAATCCATTGATCTACAGCCGCATAGAAAACGCCAACCGTAACTGCTATTAATTACATACCCACCTTGCTGGGATTGATCTTTACACCCACACCCATTGTAGAGCTTACTACGCAGGAGCGGATGTACTGACCCTTTGCAGCGGCAGGCTTTGCCTTGTTGATAGCACCGAGCAGAGCATCAAAGTTCTCAAGCAGCTTATCGGTACCGAAAGAAACCTTGCCGATGGGGCAGTGAATGATGTTTGTTTTATCCAGACGGTACTCGATCTTACCGGCCTTGGCTTCCTTGATAGCCTTGGCAATATCGGGTGTAACAGTACCGGCCTTGGGGTTAGGCATCAAGCCACGGGGACCGAGGATCTTACCGAGACGACCGACCATGCCCATCATATCGGGTGTGGTGATGAGAACGTCAAAGTCCATCCAGCCCTCGGACTGAATCTTCTGAATGTATTCGTCGTTGCCTACATAGTCAGCACCGGCAGCTTCAGCAGCCTTGAGAGCGTCACCCTTGCAGATGGCAAGGACTCTTACGCTCTTGCCTGTGCCGTTGGGCAGAACGATGGCACCTCTGACCTGCTGATCTGCGTGACGACCGTCAACGCCAAGCTTTACATGAACTTCAACAGTCTCGTCAAACTTTGCTGTAGCGGTCTTGATAACGAGATCAAGGGCTTCGTTGGAATCGTATAACTTCAAACGGTCAACAGCCTTTGCGGCGTCGACATATTTCTTTCCGTGTTTCATTTAGTCAATATCCTCCTGTAATGTGGTAATATCGGAGATTTTCCTCCCA
>ONYN01000020.1 GCA_900322085.1 uncultured Eubacteriales bacterium
AGTACGTGTTCATTCTCAGACGTCGCGCTCATGTTGTTTACACCCATTGAAGAGAGAATGACCGGAATACTGTAATTGTCCGCAATCATTGTGATCTCATTCATGTAATCGAAATATCTCATATAATTGAGGCCGAATAATCCTCCGCCGGCAAAAAATATCAGGTCAGAGGAAACAATCAGCTCTTCATCAATATTTTTAAGAGACATCTTGGCAATTTCATATGCTCCATGATCAACACTTAAATTTCCTAGTACTGTACACAGCAGCTTTTCAAAGCATATTCTAATCAGATTATCTCCAAAATTGTCATCAACGCAGGAAACTACTAAAATTTTCAAAATAAAATTCCTTCCTTCAATAGAAGCTAATCATTCAATTATAATTCATACTATATTTTACATTCTATCGCGTTCTTTGTCAAACATATTTAATAATTTTAAAAAAATATTTATTATTTTATACTATCTTTTTACCGCAGAGCCAAATTGCTTTTCATTAATATATATAAAATCAATGTTTGATTGGTCAATTTGCTTACATATGCAAATTGACGAAGAAAAAAATAAATGATTTAAAGACTTGACATATTTGTTAATTTGTGATAGACTTATTTAATAGCTTAAAATGGGCAAAGTGACCGCAACGATTTTTGCTTAAATTTCCCGTTTTTGAGACTTGATTTGCTCAAAAAGTCTCCGATTCGTTGATAATTAACAAAAATCACATCAGGTGAGATGAAATATTCTCATAGTGATATTGCACAAACTTTTTCCAGAGATGGGCGAAGCGATATTTTTTCCGATTTATTATTCGAAGTTTTCTGAATGGAGTGAAGCTAAGTATATGGTGAATGTCACAAAAGTTCAAAACGGCAGAAATACCAGAATGTCCTTTTCCAAAATCACCGAAGTGCTGGAGATGCCTAACCTTATTGAGGTTCAGAAAAACTCCTACCAGTGGTTTCTCGACCGCGGTCTCAGGGAGATTTTTGACGATTCTTCAGGAATCGTAGATCACACCGGCAATCTTGTGCTCGAATTTATTGATTTCCGAATCAATTACGAGCCAAAATACACGATCGAAGAGTGCAAGCTCCGCGACGCGACTTATTCCGCGACTCTCTACGTGACAGCGCGTCTGACCAATAGAGAGACCGGCTATATGAGCGAACAGGAAGTCTATATGGGTGAATTCCCCCTTATGACTCCCAGCGGCACCTTTGTCATCAACGGCGCAGAGCGCGTTATTGTTTCCCAGCTTGTCCGTTCCCCTGGCGTTTATTACAAAATGGAGCACGACAAGTCGGGCAAAGAGCTGTTTTACACCACTGTTATTCCAAACAGAGGCGCATGGCTGGAATACGAAAACGATGTCAACGACGTTTTTTATGTAAGGATAGACAAAAACCGCAAACTTCCCATCACAACATTCATTCGTTCACTCGGTCTCTCCACCAATGACGATATCTACGAATATTTCGGTCACGACGAGCGTATTGAGCAGACGCTCGCCAAAGAAGCCACCATCACCAAGGACGGAGTCAGAAATTCTGATGATGCCTGCATTGAAGTCTTTAAAAAGCTGCGTCCCGGTGAACCTCCGACAGTGGATACCGCACGCAATTACATCCAGGACATGTTCTTTGATGCCAGAAAATACGACATTTCACGTGTCGGCCGTCATAAATACAATCAGAAGCTTTGTCTGGGCTACCGACTGATCGGCCACAGAGTGACAAAGCCCATCGTCAACTTCTTTACAGGAGAAATCGTCGCTGACGCAGGCGAAATGATTAACAAGGCCAAGGCAGAAGAAATCAACAACTGCGGCGCAAGCGTTGCGTTTATCCAGCTGGAAAATGAAAAGGAAATAAAGGTTATTTCCAACGGTATGGCAGACATCCGTGAGTATGTGGACTTCGACGTTTACGGCGAATGCGGCATAGACGAAAAAGTCAGCGTTGTTGTCCTTAAGGACATCCTTGACACCTGCGAGACCGACGACGAAATCAGAGAGGCAGTCATTGAACGCAAAAACGAGCTTATTCCCAAGCACATTACCCGCGACGATATTTTTGCCACCATCAACTACTTCAACTGCGTAGCCAACGGCGTTGGCACCCTTGACGATATCGACCATCTGGGCAACAGAAGAATACGTTCGGTCGGTGAGCTGCTTCAGAACCAGTTCAGAATCGGATTTGCACGCCTTGAAAAAGGCGTCAGAGAGAAAATGAGCATCAACGATACCGAAAAGATGACTCCTACCACTCTCATCAACAGCCGTCCGGTTAACGCCGCCATCAAGGAGTTCTTCGGCACCTCTCCCCTTTCGCAGTTTATGGACCAGAACAATCCCCTTGCCGAGCTCACACACAAAAGACGACTCTCCGCACTCGGTCCCGGCGGTTTGTCGAGAGACCGTGCAAGCTTTGAAGTGCGTGACGTTCACTACAGCCATTATGGCCGCATGTGTCCTATAGAAACGCCTGAAGGTCCGAACATCGGTCTTATCTCATACCTCGCAACATACGCACGCATCAATGATTACGGATTTATTGAGGCTCCGTTCCGCAAGGTGGACAAGGAAAACGGACGCGTCACCGACGAAGTTCGCTACATGACCGCCGATGTTGAGGACGAATTTATCGTTGCTCAGGCCAATGAACCCCTTGACGAAACCGGTCACTTCATCAAGCCGAGAGCCACAGCAAGATTCAGAGGCGAATTCCTTGAAACAGAAGTCAACAGAATCGACTACATGGACGTTTCGCCGAAGATGCTTGTCTCGGTTGCAACCGCTATGATTCCCTTCCTTGAAAACGATGACGCAAACCGCGCGCTCATGGGTTCCAACATGCAGAAGCAGGCGGTTCCGCTGCTGCGCTGCGAGGCTCCTATTGTCGGTACCGGCATGGAGTACAAAGCCGGCGTCGACTCTGGCAACTGCGTGCTTGCCGAAAACTCCGGTACAGTCACATATGTCAGCGCCGATGAAATCCGCATCAAGGTTGACGGCAGCGAGAAAACCGACACATACCATATCATCAAGTTCATGCGCTCCAATCAGGGCAACTGCTTCAATCAGACTCCGATCGTCAGCTATGGCGAACATGTCAACAAAGGAGATGTCATCGCCGACGGTCCCTCCACCCAAAACGGTGAAATATCGCTCGGTAAGAATGTTCTCATCGGCTTTATGACATGGGAAGGCTACAACTACGAGGACGCCGTTCTGCTCAATGAAAAAATTGTTCGTGACGACGTGTTCACCTCAATTCACATCGCAGAATTTGAAACCGAGGCCAGAGATACCAAGCTTGGTCCCGAGAATATTACAGCTGACATTCCCAATGTCAGCGATGACGCTCTGAAAAATCTCGGCGAAGACGGTATCGTACACATCGGCGCAGAGGTTCACGCCGGCGATATTCTTGTCGGCAAGGTCACTCCAAAGGGCGAAACAGAGCTTACCGCCGAAGAACGTCTGCTTCGTGCCATATTCGGCGAAAAAGCGCGCGAAGTGCGCGATACATCCCTCAAGGTGCCTCACGGCGAGAGCGGAATAGTGGTTGACGTACAGGTATTCACCAAAGAAAACAGCGACGAGCTTTCTCCCGGTGTCAATAAGGTGGTCAGGGTTTATCTGGCGCAGAAGAGAAAGATCAGCGTCGGTGACAAAATGGCAGGCCGTCACGGCAACAAGGGTGTTGTTTCCAGAATTCTTCCGGTGGAAGATATGCCCTTCCTCCCCAACGGTCAGCCGCTTGATATCGTTCTTAATCCTCTGGGCGTTCCTTCCCGAATGAACATCGGTCAGGTGCTTGAGGTTCATCTCGGCAGAGCGGCGAAGGCTCTCGGCTACAAGGTTATGACGCCGGTATTCGACGGCGCACACGAAAGCGACATTGTCGATATGTTTGAAGAAGCAGGTCTTCCTACCGACGGTAAAACCGTGCTCTACGACGGACGCACCGGAGAACAGTTTGACAATCGTGTCACTGTCGGTTACATGTACTTCCTCAAGCTGCATCACCTTGTCGACGATAAGATTCATGCGCGTTCCACGGGCCCCTATTCACTGGTCACCCAGCAGCCGCTCGGCGGTAAGGCTCAGTTCGGCGGTCAGCGCTTCGGTGAAATGGAAGTCTGGGCGTTGGAAGCTTACGGCGCAGCTTATACTCTCCAGGAAATTCTGACCATCAAGTCTGATGATGTGGTCGGTCGTGTGAAAACCTATGAAGCCATTATCAAGGGACAGAATATTCCAAAGCCGGGTATCCCCGAATCCTTCAAGGTTCTCATCAAGGAGCTTCAGTCGCTTGGTCTTGACGTAAAAGTGCTTGACGAATATCAGAACGAAGTTGATCTTAAGCAGCACTTTGATGACGATGACGACGCTTATCTTCCTAACGACAACACAGAGCATATGTCTGACAATGCCGTGGATGAGAATGAGCTGGAAAGCCTTGGCTATAATGAAGCCACCGAGGATGACAGCTTCGCTTCGGATGATGAGGATGAACTGTCTGGACTTGCAAGCACCTTTATTGACGCTGAGTCTGACGATGAAGAAGAGGAAGAGGATTTCAGCATCGACGATATTTTTGACAGCGACGACACAGAGGAAAACGACCGCAGCGTCAATAATGATACAGAGGAACAGTTTTAAAGGGGGGCTGTAGATGGAATTCAATGAATTTGATTCAATTAAAATAGGTCTTGCTTCACCTGAGCAGATCAGAAGCTGGTCATACGGTGAGGTAACAAAACCCGAAACGATCAACTACCGCACACTCAAGCCTGAAAAGGACGGTCTCTACTGCGAGAGGATTTTTGGTCCTCAGAAGGACTGGGAGTGCCATTGCGGCAAATATAAAAGAATTAAGTACAAGGGCAAGAAGTGCGAAAAATGCGGCGTTGAGATCACTCGTTCAAAGGTTCGCCGCGAACGCATGGGCAGCATTGAGCTTGCCGCCCCGGTGTCCCACATCTGGTATTTCAAGGGAATTCCCTGCCGCATAGGCTTTATGCTGGACATTACCCCCAGACATCTTGAAAAGGTTCTCTACTTTGCCTCCTATATTGTCACTGATCCTGGAAACGTACCGCGCTTGCAGTACAAACAGGTGCTTAATGAGAACGAATACAGTGAGCTTAAGGAAATGTACGGCGACGACTTTAAAGCCGAAATGGGCGCGGAAGCCATTCAGAAGCTGCTTGCGGATATTGATCTTGACCAGCTTTCAAATGAGCTGAAGGAAGAGCTTGAAACCGCTTCCGGTCAGAAAAAGGTCCGTCTGCTCAAAAGGCTGGATGTTGTGGAATCCTTCCGTATTTCAGGCAACCGCCCTGAATGGATGATTCTCAATGTAATTCCCGTCATCCCCCCCGATATCCGCCCCATGGTTCAGCTCGACGGCGGCAGATTTGCAACCAGCGACCTTAACGATCTCTACCGCAAGGTAATCAACCGCAACAACCGCCTTAAGAGACTGCTCGAACTCGGCGCGCCTGAAATCATCGTGCGCAATGAGAAGAGAATGCTCCAGGAATCTGTGGACGCACTCATCGACAACGGCCGCAGAGGAAGACCTGTCACCGGTCCGAACAATCGCACACTCAAATCTCTCTCTGAAATGCTCAAGGGTAAACAGGGTCGTTTCCGTCAGAACCTGCTCGGAAAACGTGTTGACTATTCCGGACGTTCGGTTATTGTCGTCGGTCCTGAACTTAAGATGTATCAGTGCGGTCTGCCTAAGGAAATGGCTCTCGAGCTCTTCAAGCCCTTCGTGATGAAGCGCCTGACTGAAACCGGAAAGGCTCAGAACGTCAAATGCGCACGCAAGATGGTTGAAAGAGGTGAGCCCGCCGTATGGGATGCTCTGGAGACCGTTATCAAGGGCCACCCTGTCATGCTCAATCGTGCGCCTACACTTCACCGTCTGGGTATTCAGGCATTTGAACCCGTCCTGGTGGAAGGTCGAGCAATCAAACTTCACCCGCTGGTTTGTACCGCGTTCAACGCCGACTTCGACGGCGACCAGATGGCAGTTCACGTGCCACTCGGTTCCGAAGCGCAGGCAGAAGCCAGACTTCTCATGCTTGCTTCGGGCAACCTGCTCAAGCCCTCCGACGGCAAGCCCGTCGCAGTGCCTACTCAGGATATGGTTCTCGGCTCCTACTACCTCACTCTTGACAAAGACGGAGAACCGGGCGAAGGCAAATATTTCAAGGATTTCAACGAAGCGCTGCTTGCCTATGATTCCAAGGTAATCACACTTCATTCAAAGATAAAGGTGCGCCGCACAGGCGAATTCAACGGCAAGAAGATCTCCAAGATGGTTGAAACAACCGTTGGCAAGATTATCTTCAACCGCCCGATTCCTCAGGATCTCGGTTTCACTGACCGCACCGATGAGGATAAATGCCTCAATCTGGAAATCGACTTTCTCGTTGGTAAAAAGCAGCTCGGTCAGATTATCGAGCGTTGCATCAAGGTTCACGGCGTAGCCAAGACTTCTGTGGTCCTTGACGAGATTAAGGCTCAGGGCTACAAGTATTCCACAAAGGGCGCACTCACTGTCGCAGTCTGCGATGCGACCATTCCTCCCCAGAAAAAGGAGATCATTGCCAACACCGAGCATGAGGTCGACAATGTCCTTAAACTTTACCGCAAGGGTCTTCTCACCGACGAGGAACGTTACAACCTCACCATCAAGGCTTGGGAGAAAGCAACTACCGATGTTGCTAATGCGCTTAGCTCCAACATGGATAAGTACAACCCCATTCAGATGATGGCTCATTCCGGCGCCCGCGGTTCCGCTAACCAGATCAAGCAGCTTGCCGGTATGCGCGGACTGATCGCTAACACATCGGGTCGTACCATTGAGATTCCGATTCGTTCAAACTACCGCGAAGGCCTGAATATTCTCGAATACTTCATCTCTTCCCGCGGTGCGCGAAAGGGTCTGGCAGATACCGCTCTGCGTACGGCCGACTCGGGTTACCTTACCCGCCGTCTGGTTGATGTTTCGCAGGAAGTCATCATCCGTGACGACGACTGCGGCTGTGAGCATGGCATTGAAGTCTATGCCATCAAAGACGGCAACGAAATCATTGAGCCGCTTGAGGAAAGACTTTACGGCAGATACCTTGTCAACGATTTCTGCGACGCAAACGGCAATGTGCTTGTCTCTAAGGACAAGACAATGGATGACAATGACGCAAAAATCATTGTTGAATCCGGCGTTGAGCGCATTGAGATCCGTTCTATCCTCACCTGTCAGTCCAAACGCGGCATCTGTAAAAAATGCTACGGCAATAACCTTGCAACCGGCAAGGCTGTCACCAAGGGCGAGGCCGTCGGTATCATTGCCGCACAGTCCATCGGTGAACCCGGTACCCAGCTTACAATGAGAACATTCCATACCGGCGGTATCGCCAGTGCGGAAGATATCACACAGGGTCTTCCCCGTGTTGAGGAACTCTTTGAAGGCAGAAAGCCGAAGGCACTTGCCATCATCAGTGAAATCGACGGTATTGTTTCTCTTGAAGAGGACAGAACCAAGAGCGTCGTCAAAAACAACGTGGTCATTACCAACCCCGAAAGCGGAGAAAAGCGCACCTACCTCATTCCCTTCGGTTCCAGAAGAAAGGTGCAGGAGGGCGACTTCATCAAGGCCGGAGATCGAATCACCGACGGTTCGGTCAATCCCCACGATATACTTGCCATCAAAGGTTCCAATGCCGTTCAGGAATACCTCATTGAGGAAGTACAGCGCGTTTACCGTCTCCAGGGTGTTGATATCAACGATAAGCATATCGAGGTTATTGTCCGCCAGATGATGAAAAAAGTACAGGTCGAGGATCCCGGCGATACTTTGCTGCTGCCTAACGTATTGGTCGACAAGGCCGAATTTGAAGCGGCAAATGAGGAAATTCTTGCCAGACGCGAACAGGAAGGCAACGAAACTCTCAGACTTGCCACCAGCAGACCTGTTATGCAGGGTATCACCAAGGCTTCGCTCTCGACAGAATCCTTCCTGTCGGCGGCATCATTCCAGGAAACCACAAAGGTTCTCACTGACGCTGCCATCAAGGGCAAGATAGATCCTCTGATCGGTCTTAAGGAGAATGTTATCATAGGCAAGCTCGTTCCCGCAGGCACTGGCATGGTCGTTTCTACCGACAAGGTTGTAGAGGTTGAGCCTATTACAAGCATGGACAACTGAGTTTATCAGCTCTTTTATTCTGATTCATTCGCAGCCACATACCGTATTTTACGGGGTGTGGCTGCTTTAATTAGCTGTGTTGTGTTATTATGCATAAAAAAATATAAAAAAATCGTGCAATTCAACATAATTATTTGTGTTGAAATTACCGACAAATGAATATATAATAATAGTTGAGGTAGTTTATCCTTATACAAATCATTATTTTTTGAAAGTTGGAATTATTAATGAAAGATAACAATCAAACAGTCCCAGACGCTAATACCGAAGAAACAGCTAGCGAAGAAAAGGTTGTAAAAATTCAAAGTGATACAGAACTGCTTCGAGGCATTTGCGAAAAATACAGTCTTACCGTTTTGGAAAAAAAGGTGATCAACAAAATCGTTTCTCTGCTTGAAACAAACCAGATGCGCAATGTGCTTCCCCCTCAGAATGTAGGCGATTCTGTTTTTAAGATGTATTCCTCTGACGAAGAACCGACTGAATTTTTGGTAGACAGAGTGGAATTCGACGACTTTGGCTGGAATCTGGTCAGCTATGAGAAATTCGGTACATCTGAAGTCGAGTTCATCTTCAGCGAGAGAGATTACAACAAGTTCTTCTTTGACAGCGCTGAGGCCGCAAAGGACTACTATCATAAGAAGTAATCAAGGTGCGCTTTCAGACTCAGTCTTTCACCTGCCTAAATTGAATCAATATTATAAAAACTATGAAGAGATGAGTACACGGTTATTTGCATCCAAGAGAACCCGGTACGGTGTGAACGGGTATGAAAATGCTGTGGAATATGGTCTTGGAGTTTCGCTGTCGAGTGTTTTCTTTTAGTAAAAACATAAGGCTGCGGCGTGAGCGCACGTTACAGCGCAAGGTGTGTCGGGAAAATATCCGCACCCGCTGAGGCTGTCCGCCGTGAGACGGCAGCAAATCAAAGGTGGTAACACGAAGCGCTTATTCATTGATCTGAATAATTTACGTCCGCTTTCGTCCTTTATGTACTTTTTGGGTACAGGGAAGAAACGGACGCTTTTATTTTTATTTAATCTTTTGCAAAGGAAGTAATCTATCATGTGTCAGCATCACGATAAAGAAAAATTTTATATTACAACCCCCATCTACTATCCGTCAGGCAATCCGCACATCGGACATTGCTATACCACCGTTGCCTGCGACACTCTGGCAAGATACAAAAGAGCCAAAGGATTCGATGTAATGTTCCTTACCGGTACCGACGAACACGGTCAGAAGATCGAAGACAAAGCAAAAGAAGCCGGTCTTACTCCCAAGGAATATGTTGACGGTATTGTTGCCAATTTTGAAAAGCTATGGGAATTCATGGGTATTTCCTATGACAGATTTATCCGCACCACTGACGATTATCACGTTGAATCGGTTCAGAAAATATTCAAGGAGCTTTACAACAGAGGTTATATATACAAGGGAGAGTATAAGGGCAAGTACTGCAAGCCCTGCGAAAGCTTTTGGACGGAAACGCAGCTTGTCAACGGTAAATGCCCCGACTGCGGCAGAGATGTGACCGACGCCTCCGAGGAAGCTTATTTCTTCAAAATTTCTGAGTTCTCTGACCGGCTGGAAAAGCTTCTCACCCAAACTGATTTTCTCCAGCCTCAGACCCGTGTCAACGAAATGATCAACAATTTCATCAAGCCCGGCCTCGATGATCTCTGCGTCTCCAGAACCAGCTTTACATGGGGCGTCCCGGTTGATTTTGACGAAGGTCACGTCGTTTATGTCTGGGTAGACGCACTTTCCAACTATATTACAGCTCTCGGATATCTCAACGACAAATACAGTGATTTTGATAAATACTGGCCTGCCGATGTTCACGTTATGGCCAAGGAAATTGTACGTTTCCATTCCCTGATATGGCCCGCCATTCTGATGGCGCTTGATCTGCCTCTGCCAAAGAAGGTATACGGCCACGGCTGGATTAATTTCGGTGGCAAGAAGATGGGCAAATCAACGGGAAATGTGGTTGATCCTTTTATTCTTGGCGACCGTTACGGTGTGGACGCTGTCAGATACCATATTCTTCGCGAAATGCCCTTCGGCGGAGACTGCGATTTCAGCAACGAGAATATGATCAAGCGCATCAATTCCGATCTGGCTAACGACCTCGGAAACCTTGTTTCCAGAAGCGTAGCTATGGTGCAGAAATATTTCGGCGATACAATGACTCGCGTGTTCACCCCCAATCCTGAGCAGGACGACGAATTTGTCAATGCCGTTAAGGCTCTTCCGTCTCTTGTGGAAAAAAATCTCGACGAGCTGCAATTCTCAGTCGCACTTACCGAAATTTTCAAGGTTGTTGCCGCCGCAAACAAATATATCGACGTCACAACGCCTTGGATTCTCGCAAAGGACGAGGCAAACAAGCCAAGATTATCCACTGTGATGTACAATCTTCTCGAAACCATCAGAATCATCAGTGTCGTGCTGACACCTTTCATGCCAACCACAATGCCTCAGGTGCAGGCGCAGCTTAATCTGACCGACGATCAGACCGCATGGAGCAGCATTTATGAATTCGGCGTTTTGCCTGAAACTGTGACTGTCACAAAGAGCGCTCCCCTCTTCCCCAGAATCGACATCGAAAAAGAAATATCCGAGCTTGACGCAATCACGGAGGCAAGTAAAAAGGCGGCGGAACAACCTGAAAAACCGAAATTTGAGGTGGAAGGCATTGCACCGCAGATTGCCATTGAGGACTTTGCCAAAGTGGATCTGAGAGTTGCCAAGGTTACGGAATGTGAGCCTGTCAAACGCTCTAAAAAGCTACTCAAACTCACGCTTGATGATGGCACTGGTACACCCAGGACGGTTGCAAGCGGCATTTCTCAGTGGTACAAACCCGAAGATCTC
>ONYN01000118.1 GCA_900322085.1 uncultured Eubacteriales bacterium
CTCAGCCTTGGCTTCCGCCTTAGCCTCGACCTTCTCAGCCTTGACTTCAGCCTTGACTTCTTCCTTGGCGGGAGTCTTCTTTGCCGCGGTCTTTCTCGCGGGCTTCTTTGCGGGAGCTGCCTCAACGGCTGCCTCTGCCTTGACCTCTTTAACTTCCTTAACCTCTGCTGCCTCTGCATTGACTACGGCAGCTGCCTTCTTTCTGGGTGCCATGTTTGTAAAACCCCTTTCGGATAAATTTTCCAGATCTGTTATTTTGGTATTTTGTCGAATAAGCCTTAGCTTTATCAACTCACATGCCTATTATACACCTAAAAAAGCCAAATGTCAAACTTATACAAAATATTTTTTTAAATTTGTAGCCTTCGATAAAAATATGATGATTGACAAGCAAATAATGATGGAAAATTCATTAAAAATGACGGTCATATTTTTAAAATGAAAGCGTCACTGCCATCATTCGTCGATCTGAGCGTCGGTTTTTTCGGGGCTGAATTCCAGATGATAGCCGTGGAGATACACCTGAATCATCGCCGCAATCAGCGCATAATGCAGATTGTGTACCCAGCTTACGCTGCCCATTGTGATGTGATCCAGAATCATCAGCAGTACGTAAATCGCCATGTAGGCATAGGCATAATGCCGCACTAAAGCGCCGAGCTTCTTATTTTTGATATGCCACACCACGCTCCGCACAATATACGCGCACGCCGTCACAATAAACACCGCGGCAAACATCAGAAACAGGCCGCCTATGATGTAATACGGACTCCCGAGTATTCTGCGCCTGACAAGTATCACCATCACAATGAAAAACAACACGGCAAATACGCCGCTGAACTGATTGATACGCTTAAACAGCTTCATCCACATTGGTTTGCAATCTCCTTTTTTATAAAGTTGCTTTTAGTTGAACTCCGACCTGAGCAGTCCGTAATGCGCTACATCGTAAAAGACGCCGTCTTTCATAATTTCCTGACGCGCAACGCCTTCAAACGCAAAGCCCAGCTTATCCAGTACCCGCCGTGAAGCCGCGTTGCCTGTCATGCATACCGCGCCCACCCGGTTTAAACCAAGCGTTCCGAATGCGTATTCCAGAATCATCCTTCCCGCCTCGGTGGCAATGCCCCTGTTCCACATCTCGGGATGTATATAATAGGCAAGCGTCGCGTGACGGCATCGGCTGTTGATATTGACAATGCCGATATTGCCCACCAGCCGGTCTGTGCCGCTCTCAAATATGCCGAATTCGTAGGAGGTTCCCGTCCGGCGGCAGTTGGCATTGAATTTGATCCACCACCGGGCGTGTTCCACGTCAAAGTCACGTTGTATGTTGTACGTGGTGCGGTATATCTCGTCGCGTGACGTCATGTCGGAAAGCGCACGCGCGTCGCTTGTTCGGTACGGCCTTAAATACAGCCGTTCGCTTGCCATTGGGCCGTTGTTCCGCATGATCGTCACTCCTTTAATAATCGGCTCAGTGATTTGTCATTGCCATCTCTCAGCCCACTGCCTGGGAAGAAGGCTCGCTATTTTTCGGGGACTGCGTGGTTTCTGTCGCAGGCTGCATCTTGGCTGTGGTGGAAACCGTTGTTTCCTTCTGCGTCACGGGATCGCTCTCCGGGGCGGCCTTTGATTCGGAAGGCGCCGTCTGCTCGGAAGTCGTCTCCGTCGTACGGTCGGATGAAGCTTTTTTTGTTGTTTTGGCCGTTGTCGCATTGGTTTTTCTCGCGGTGGAGCTTGTGCCGTCTCCGCTGGGCGTCTGGAAGCTCTGATATTGTGTACCCTCTGCATCGAGGCGGTATGTGCTGTATATGTGCGCGACAATGGCGGTCTTGTTCAGCTCGAAATTGGGACAGATCACCGACATTCTGCGAATGGTTTCGGAACGCCAGCTGTTTTTGATGGGTATATTGAGCGTTTCCACATCGCTGTTGAGATATCGCGTGCCGTCCGCCATCAGGCTGAGAATCTGCATCTTGCTCATGTTGGTCTGAATCATGGGCAGGAATACGTTGAGCAGCGAATTCAGCTCGCCGGGACTGGACTTCTTGATCTCGTCGATGAGAGCAATGATGACCGTCCGCTGACGCTTGGTGCGGTTGAAATCGCTGTCAATCTTGCGGCATCGGGCATAGGAAAGCGCCTGCGCTCCGTCAAGGCGCTGCATTCCCGGCTCCACAAGAGCGGTGTCGTATTTTTGGGCATATTTGTTCATATAGCGGGCTTCGGCTTCGGTAAGCTCGATGTTGACCCCGCCGACATGATTGATGATCTTGCGGAAATTCGCGAAGTTCACACGCACATAAAGATCCACGTCTACATCAAAATTCCTTTTGAGCGTGTCAAAAAGAAGCTGCGGACCGCCGTAAGCATAAGCGGCGTTGAGCCTTTGCCATTCGCGGTCGGGAATATCCACATACATATCCCTCATAAACGACGTGAGCTTGATATTCTTGTCGCGGGTGTTGACCGACACAAGTATCATGGAATCGGTGTTGCCCCTGTCCTCATAGGTGCCGCCTCTGACGTCGGTGCCAATGAGCAGAATGTTGAGCACGTCTTTTTTGGGAATGTCGATCATCGACTCGTTGAAGCCCTCGAGTGTGGTGCTTTCGTTGTAGAATACCGGAGAGGAATAGGTGTCGTCAACGTCAAGCTGATAGTCGGTATCGCTCAGGTTGTAAAACTGTTCAAAGTCGCCGGCCGCCTTGTAATCTATCAGATTGAGCAGTCCGTTGAAGTAAAGGACGCCCGATATCACCGCCAGCAGCAGCACCGCCGCCACGCATTTGACAGCGAATTTTGCCCAGCCACCCGCCGTCTTGCGCTTGGCCCAGTAATAAATCGCGCCGTGATTCTCGGTGACGGGGAGATCGTCCGCTTTGTTTGCCATTTCAAACAAATCCACCGATTCGGTTTCATCGGCGGCATTTCCGACTACCGAAATGACAAAGCCGTCGTCCCCGAACATCTCGCCGTCCGATTCCTCAAACCACTCGCTGTCGGTGAATTCCGGCCTTTGGGAAATGGCGTCCACGGCTCCGTAAGCATATTCGTCCTCGTCTTCGTCGGAATATTCTTCATCGTCCTCATCGTCGTC
>ONYN01000188.1 GCA_900322085.1 uncultured Eubacteriales bacterium
CCTTCGTTTGGATACGGTGGGTACTGCCTGCCCAAGGATACCAAACAGCTGCTTGCAAATTACAAGGATGTGCCGCAGACCATGATAGAGGCTGTGGTGAAAAGCAACACGGTGAGAAAGGACTTCATTGCCGACCAGATCATCGCCAAAAACCCGAAAACGGTGGGCGTGTATCGCCTGACGATGAAGAGCAACAGTGATAACTTCCGCGCGTCCGCCATTCAGGGCGTTATGAAACGCATCAAGGCTAAGGGTATTCCGGTCATCATTTATGAGCCGACGCTGGAGGACGGAAGTGAGTTTTTCCGGAGCGCAGTGGTGAATGATCTCGAAAAGTTCAAGGCGCAGTCCGACGTGATACTCGCCAACCGGTATGATGCGGACATTCTCGGTGATGTGGCGGATAAGGTATACACAAGGGATTTGTTCAGAAGAGATTGAGTTTTTTGATTGGACAGAGTCACGCTGCCTGGGTGCAGCGGAGCGGCAGTACATATGTCCACAGGGAGATGTAACAGTATGAAAATAGCAGTAGCCGGTACGGGATATGTGGGACTGTCTTTGGCAGTGCTTCTGTCCCAGCACAATCAGGTAACAGCCGTGGATATTGTGCCGGAAAAAGTAGAGAAAATTAACCAGTGGCAATCGCCGATTCAGGATGATTACATTGAAAAATTTCTGTCGGAGCATACAGAACGGAAACTGAATCTCACGGCAACCACCGACGGCGCCAAAGCCTACGCGGATGCGGATTATGTGATTATAGCCGCACCCACCAATTATGATCCCCAGAAGAATTTCTTTGATTGCAGCGCGGTTGAGTCGGTCATTGAACTGGTGCTTAAGGCGAACCCTTCCGCCATCATGGTCATCAAGTCCACCATTCCGGTCGGATACACCGAGCGCGTCAGGGCGATCTACAAAACCGATCGCATTCTTTTCAGCCCTGAATTTCTCCGGGAATCCAAAGCCCTCTATGACAATCTTTATCCCAGCCGGATTATTGTAGGCTGTGACAACGCTTCCCGAGATGCCGCCGAAACCTTTGCCGCGTTGCTGCAGGAAGGGGCTGCGAAGCCGGATATTGACAAATTGTTTATGGGATTCACGGAAGCGGAAGCCGTCAAGCTCTTTGCCAATACCTATCTTGCGCTTCGAGTCAGCTTTTTCAATGAGCTTGACACCTACGCCGAAATGAAGGGCCTGAAAACACAGGATATCATCAACGGCGTTTGTCTTGATCCCAGAATCGGCTCTCATTACAACAATCCGTCCTTTGGCTATGGCGGCTACTGTCTGCCGAAGGATACAAAGCAGCTCCTTGCCAATTATGAGGATATTCCCGAAAACCTGATCAAGGCAATCGTGGAGAGCAACAGAACGAGGAAGGACTTCATTGCAGACCGTGTGCTGAGCATGGCGGGCACCTACAGCTATTCCGAGGGCGGTTACGACAAGAGTAAAGAGAAGAATGTCGTGATTGGCGTCTATCGGCTTACGATGAAGAGCAACAGCGATAATTTCCGACAGAGCAGTATTCAGGGCGTGATGAAGCGGATCAAAGCGAAAGGCGCAACGGTCATCATCTATGAACCAACGCTGGAGGATGGAACGACATTCTTTGGCAGCCGGATTGTGAATGATCTGGAGGAGTTCAAAAACAGCTGCGACGCCATTATCGCCAACCGCTATGACAGTTGTTTGGATGACGTGGCGGATAAGGTCTATACCAGGGATTTGTTCCGCAGGGATTGATAAAACTATAGAATATAAGGCGCGATTCGCTCCGCAAAAACGCGGGCAAATCGCGCCTTATTTTTTTGATTGTAAAGCGGTGGGAGAATCGAATTCAGCGTAATCATTATGATACGCTGAATATAGGCATAGCCGTGGATCCCGCGCCGCGAAATGCCGTGTCTGAGCGGTGCGGGAATCGGCTGTTCAGCGTTTCCTTAGTTTTGGGCTATGTCGGTATTCGCCTGACCCTTATCGTTATCCGGGTGCATCGTGCTCGTTCGGCTTCGCCTCACTCGTGGTGGCTCTGCCCCCACGCCCCCGCAAGGGCTCTGCCCTTGACCCGGCAGGGATCCAGACCCCTGCACCCCACGCCGCCCTTGGCGGCTAATTACCGCTGCGCTATGCTTTTTTTCTCGTCACTCCACAGCCGTGCCGTCAGAACGAACGTAGCAGTTGACAAATCTGACCGTGTTGTTATTGGTGATTGTTTTTTTGGGCTGTGACGCATACATGTTGTTCACAAACAATATGGCGCCGCCGTTGGTGATGGTGATGTCGTCGTTTCTGCAATTGCACGAACTGAACACGATGCCCGATGAGTCTCTGATAACGGTCTTGGAGAAATGGATCTGGCATCCCGTGAAGATGTACCCGTTGTTGCAATTGACGATTTTTATACCCACACCTTTGTTGCTGTCAGTGTGGTTGAACACACACCCGACAGCCGACCCGTGGGAGTTGTTGGGAGACTGACCGTTTGTGTTGTCCATAAGAAACCCGAGCTTGCAGGTGGAAAAATCACAGTTGGCAAAGGTGTTGTTGCCGCCGTTGTTGATACATCCGTAATAGCATCCGTATGTCCTTACATTGGTGAATTTATGATACTCGCTCCAATAGGAAATATTGATGCCGGCATTGCAGTTATTGACGATGATATTTGTTCCTTCAATAAAGTTGATGGTTCCATATCCCGTATCAGAGCAAGTA
>ONYN01000190.1 GCA_900322085.1 uncultured Eubacteriales bacterium
AAGAGCAGGAGCCTTGGCCTTCTTTTCAACGTCCTGACGTCCTTTTCTTACGAGCTGGTTAAATGTTGGCATTAATTTCACCTCGATACGCATGGAATAAAATTTTTTATGTCAAGGCGCGAAAAGCGCCGGGACAACGTGTCAACTGCGCCGGAATGCAGTCATTCGGCACAAAAAAATGCGCACACAAACGCCGAAAATATGGCATTTGACGAATTCAAAATAAATTTACATTTGCGCACGTCACGTTTTTTCAGTATAGCACAAATATATGCCTTTTGTCAAGCCCCTGCGCCGTATTTTTCGCAAAAAAAGCCCGGGAATAAGCCCGTGAAAAAGCCCGAGGAAGCTGAGAGCCTGCTGACATCCGTGCAAATTTACAAAACATACGTTGCAATGCGGCAGTGAATATGATAAAATTAAATTCAGGGGGTTGTACGATGAATCACTGTTCAACAAAGGCCGGACGTATCGCACGCATTGTGGGTGGAGCTGTGATTGCCGCCGTGATGGCGATGAGCTTTTTCGTGACATATAAGCACAGAGCGATGGCAATATCTGACGGAGAGAATTCGGTCATGGATATCAGTAAAACGGATATCAGCCAATCCGATACGAGTTCTGATGCTCCGGCTGCAAATGAAGTTGCAAAGGCAAGAATCTCGGTTACGGGCGACGTGATAGGACACGACGCCATTCTGGAGGCTGCCAAGGTTTCAAAGGACAAATACAATTTTGATTTTATTTACAAACATCTGGCGGGATACGTTTCGGTCTCGGACTATGCCGTTACCAATCTGGAGACAACGCTGGGCGGCTCGGATTACAGAGGATATCCCACATTCAATTCACCTGACAGCCTGGTGGATTCGATCATCGGGGCGGGCTTTGACATGCTGCTGACAGCCAACAATCACGCCAACGACACGGGATACAAGGGCATGCTCAGAACCGCGCAGGTGCTCAAGAGCAAGAACGTCGACTTCATCGGAACGGTAGAGGACGAGAGTGACACGCGGTATCTGGTGCGCGAGATCAACGGCATCAAGCTGGGCATGATTTGCTACACATACGAAGGCAGAGCCAGAAAAAACGGTCAGAAATATCTTAACGGCATTATGAACAACCGTTCGGCAGCCATCATCAATACCTTTAATGTGCGCAATCTGGACGAATTTTATACAGAACTCGGGGGACGGATCGAGGCGATGAAAGCCGATGGCGCTGAGGCAATTGTGGTATTTATGCACTGGGGCGTGGAATATGAGCTTGCACCCAACGGAAATCAGAAAAAAATAGCGCAGAAGCTTTGCGACATGGGGGTAGACGTGATAGTGGGAGGTCATCCGCATGTGGTGCAGCCCATGGAATTGCTCACCGCTAAGACGGATAGTTCACACAAGACGGTGTGCATTTATTCGATAGGCAATTCGATATCCAATCAGCGCAAAAATTTTATGAAGATCAAAACCGGTCACACTGAGGACGGCGTGTTCATAAGTTTTACGTTCAGCAAATACAGCGACGGCAAGGTGATTCTGTCGGATGTGGATGTCATCCCAACTTGGGTCAATCTGTACCGCAACAGCCAAACCAAGAAAAACGTATTTGAGATCATTCCGCTGGATCAGTCGGTGGGGGATTGGGGCAAGGCCTTTTCTCTGGATGACGCGGGAATAAAGGACGCGGAAGCGTCCTACAAGCGCACTATGAAGATCATTGGAAACGGGCTGAAGGATTCACAGGATTACTGCCGTGGTTCGGCCGACGCAATGAAGAAATAATTATACGCAACAGAAGGAGCGATTTGCCGTGTCAAACTCATTTTACAAGGTCTATATCACATGCATGACAAAGGATTCTGACGGATGTCTGACCAAGGATTACATGCTCGCCAAGCAGCTTTACAGAAAGCTGGAGCAGAAGGGAATACATGTGTTCCTTATGGGAAAATGCAGTCCCGATGACAGGACAGAGGCGATTGATTTATCGGGCGTTCTGATTATAGCCGGGGTATCGAAGGAAGCGCTTCTTTCCGATGAAGTCCGCAATGACTATGATGATTTTATTGCCGGGGTTGAACTGTCAGGCAAGCGGGTCTGGCGGGTATTCAATTACCTGCGCGGGATTACGCGGGACGATCTGCCGGATTATCTGAGCGCTCATAGGTCGTTTGCGTATTATGACACGGATGAACTGGTAAGGAAAATAGAGGAGACTCTTAATAAGGAAGCACCCAAAAGCTGCGTTTCCGATGAGGACGAACAGGCGTCAGCATTGGAAGGGCCTTCGCTGCCGGAGTCTCTGCCCGACTCGGCCGAATCCGCGAGAGAGTACGAAGACGAGGATGATTGGCCCGTACGCAGAGGCACAAGGGCGCGCAGAGTGCCGCAGAGTCACCAAGACGAAATGCGTATGGAGCAGGAAGCGGCGAACAGCGCGGAATGGGCGCCTTTATCTGCCGATGAAGAAAACACGCAGGCCAAGCAGAATCCTTCGCCAGTCATTCCTCCCATGCCGTCCTCTCCTAAAAATGTAAAACCCGCCAAGCCGGTAAAAGTTCAGCCGGCCAAGATCAATAAGGTTGATTTCTCCGTTGTGGCTCCCGACGAGGTAAAGCCGGGTAAAAGCGCGGTGATCGACCTGCTGATGTACACCCGCAGTCAAAGGGGCATTGTGAAGCGAACCATAGAACAGGCAAAGGAAAAATCATCCGAAACGGCGCGCAGTGTGAGCAGCGTTTCGGTAAGGCAGGGAAGCCGCGTCACCGCACTGCTTTTTTCGGATGACATAGAGCTTACCGACTGTGAGCAGACCTTGATCTGGAACGGCGATGCGCTGGACTTCCAATTCCGTGTGACGCCCCCCGAGGGCTACAGCAAAAAGGAGATCGACTTCGGGTGCAGCGTTTTGTTTGACGGCATACAGATCACCCGCCTGTATTTTACCGTGGCGGTCCATTCGGGAAAGAAGGCGGCCGTTCGCTTTGTTCGCAAGGACTGCCGCAGGGCGTTTGTATCGTATTCGCACAAGGATAAAATACGCGTAGTGGAGCAGCTCTGCGCCATTCAGGAGGCGGCGCCGAAGCTTCGCTTCTGGATGGACAATCAGAGCATGACTGCCGGCGATATGTGGAGAAGCGCTATCGCTTCGGCCATCAGAGGAGCGGACGTTTTTCTTCTGTTCTGGTCGGTCAGCGCACGGGAATCCTCAGAGGTGCGCAAGGAGTGGGAGTACGCTCTCAAACTCGAACAGGGCGCCAAGCGCAGAAGAAAAAACGGCGCGAGGTTCATATCGCCCGTTCCGCTCGACAAACCGTCCGACTGTCCGCCGCCGGAGGAACTCGGCGATCTTCACTTTGGCGATCCGTCATTTGACAGCGACATAGAGGACATAGACAACGTGAGCTTCTGGTCGGAAAGCGCAAAGCATAAAAATATCCGTTTCTTTTAGCCATTATAAAAAATATCAAAAAGCCCCCGGAACAGATCACTTCTTTCCATTAAAAAGATTGACGTTCCTTGGGGCTTTTGTGTTTTCAATTTGAAATGGAGCAATTATTGGCTGTCGCTGTGGGAAGAGGGCGTTGATACGGTTACGCCGGGAGATGTTTCGACCTTGACGATAATCTCATGGCGCTGCTCAAGCGGTTCCCAAAGGCCTTGGTTGCGGCGTATAACCGGATTGCCCTGGCTGTCGTAAAGCATCTCCCCGTCAGGTGAAAATGCTGTCTTTCGCACGCGGCGGCGAATCATGACCGGCTCTCCGTATTCGTTGAAAAGGACTTCCTCGTTAGGCATCGTGATCTGCTCGTCGGGAACGGCCTGTCTGGGAACGGATGTGCGCGGCTGCACCGGAGCGGACTGCTGAGGCATCGTCATTGGCATTGGCTGTTGAACCGGAATTGGCTGCTGCGGAGTCGGAATTGGCTGCTGTACCGGAGCGGGCTGCTGCGATTGAGACGGCCCCGGCATAGCGGGCGTTGACTGCGGGGCGGCAACCGGCTGCTGAGGAACGGACACATTCTTGGGTTGCACAGGCGCGGGAATATTGCGGTCGGGCGTGATGAATGTGCCGGCCGATTGAAGCCCCTCGCTGCGTCCCTGCTGAAGTGCGGCGGCAACGGCTTTTTCCTTATCGTGCTCGGCAGCGGCGCGGATATTCTGCATTTCCTTCATGCGCTCATTGTCGGCAGCCCTTCTGTCAGCCTCCTTGCGACGGTTGGTGATGATGTAATCGGCAAATTTGATGCACGCGCTGTTGTATTTGCTCTTGGCGTAGATACAGTTGATGAACAGCGCAAAGAATGAAACGAGACAAATGATCTGGCTGACCGTTACCACCGTTTCGTCAAAAGCAAAATATTTAGCGGCTGACACACCTACCAATGCCATGATTCCCAGGAAAAAGAGAATGATTGTAATAAAATAAGACGATCGTTTGAAGTCGTTATTCACGCTGATATCCTCCCTGCGTATGTAAAGCAGTCGCAAATGACACGCTTTTCATTCAAAAATAATGGATTGTATAATCTATTATACAACACTTATCACGAATTGTACAGCCTTTTTATTAAATTTATATTTTAATTTGACAAATACTTCTGGAAAGTGTTGCCAGTGCGTCCATATCCAAGGCCTCTATGCGGGCTGTGGGAGCAATCGAGGCGTCGGCGATAGCCTGTGCCGCCTGTTCTTTTGTGAGAAAGCCTCCCGATGTCAGGGCATTGCAAAGGGTCTTGCGCCGCTGGGAGAATCCCGCCTTCACCATGGCGAAGAATGTCTTTTCGTCACCTACATCGTACTTGGGCGCAGGCAGAATGTCCATGCGTATCACGGCGGAGGTTACCTTGGGGGGCGGCATGAAGCTGCCGGGACTGACCCGGAACAACATTCGCGGTTCGGAATAATAATGGATAGCGACGGTGAGCGCGCCGCTTTCACGGCTGCCGATCTTTGCGCAGATGCGGTCGGCGGCTTCCTTTTGCACCATTACGGTGACGGAACTTATGGGGAGTCTGCTTTCCAGCAGCGCCATGATGATGGGGGAGGTGATATAATACGGCAGGTTGGCGCACACGGCAACATTGTCGCAGTCGGAAAAGCTGTCGCGGATGATGCCGGCGAGGTCAAGCCTGAGCGCGTCGCCGTGGATGACCTTTACATTGCCGAAATTCGCCAGTGTTTCGTCCAGCACGGGAATCAGGCGGTCGTCCAGCTCGATGGCAACCACTCTTTTGGCACGGCGCGCAAGCTCGGCGGTAAGCACACCGATGCCGGGGCCGATTTCCAGCACGCCGGCCTTTTCGTTTGCTCCTCCAAGCTCCGCCATCCGGGGACACACGGATGGATTTACCAGAAAATTCTGCCCCAGCCCCTTGGAAAACGAGAATCCGTGGCGCTGCATGATGTCTTTGATTGTGCCTATATCTGACAATGATGGCATGTTTTTGAATACCTCCGTTTGGGGCGGTTAGTTTATATTAAAATCGCTGTCGGGAAATCTGCACAGGTAATCGGCGTAGCAGCGCAGCTCTTCCAAATTGATTTTATCGTCGAGATAGTCCTGCGGGTACACGCTGAGAATCAGCTTGCTGATGCCCAGTCCGGCGGCGTTGTCCGCGAACGTGCGCAGTATATACCGAGCGACAGTCTGTTGAGGCTTGTCGGTGATACCGGCGCTTCCGGTACCCATGATAGGCACAACGAGCGTCTTTTCTCTCGTGCGGCTGACGGCAATCTGCTCCCACATCTCGTCAATACTTTTCATCAGGTGTTGTCCGTCGGTCTTTGGCTTGTCCGGCTCGAGCATTTCGGCCACCGCCAGAAGGATGATGCTGCGTGGCTTTCCGTCCACCGGCATGGTCACGGAAGCCATAGTGCCGTATTCGTAAACGTCGTACAGCTTGCCGGCAAGTTCCTTTTGCCTTCCGACCAGTCTGTTCCGGCACTCGGGACGTTTAAGGGCCTGCTCTGCGACCGACTCGAAATATTCGTCGTTTCTGCCGGATGAATCGGCTATATCCTTGGGCAGACGAAGGCGTTCGGTCATCTGGGACTGAATACTTCTGCCTCCGATGACCTCTCTGCGGCCGGAGAATGTGGTATTGCAGGGAACGACGATTTCTCCTTTGTTGGAGAAAATATCCGCCATGGCAATTTCGATTTTGATGTCGGTGCCGATGATGTTCATGCAGTAATGGGCAAATGAACCCTGACGCAGCAGAGCAATGACTGCTCCCGTTACGAGGTAAACGAACACATTGGTCAGCACGGAGCGCAGGTCAATGCCGCATACCGATATGTCTGCGCAGAAGTCGGCGACCGTTCCGTCCTCAAGCAGGATATTGGCCGTTTCAAAAACAGCCAGAGCCGAACCGAGATATATTCCCATTCGCTTGAAAAGAGCCTTTCTGCCGGCGGTGAAATTTTTGAGGAATATTTTCAGGTTATTCATTCTATCACTCTTTTGTGTTGTTAATTTATCATTTGCGCTGTTGTCCTGTCAGTCTTTTGATTCCTCGATCACAAAAATATGTCCCGAGAGCGGCGCAATCTGCACCGTAACGCTGCACGGCATATTGCCGTGAGGATAGGGAGAAATTTCCTGCTGCTCATTGTGAGTCATACCTTCACCGCCGTATTCCGCAGCGTCACTGTTCATGATTTCCCTGATCATGCCCTGATGAGGAAGCCCGAGAACGTATTTGTACTGGGGATTGGTGGAGAGGTTGAGTACTACGGCGATTTCCTGTCCGCCTCCGCGCCTGATGTAGGCGAAGATGTTGTTGTAATCGTCGGTGCGGTCGATCCATTCAAAGCCGACGCCGTTGAAATCCATCTCCCACAGCGAAGGATACCAGCGGTAAATGTTGCTCATTTCGCGGAAGAAGGCATGGAATTTGCCGTTGTACTCATTTTGCAGCTCGTACCAGTGAATCTCTTCCGTTATTTTCCATTCGTCAAGCTGAGCGAATTCGTTGCCCATGAAGTTGAGCTTCTTTCCCGGGTGGGTGAACATATAGACGTAAAGCGCCCTGCACTGGGCGAATTTCTGCGTTGTGCTGCCCCACATCTT
>ONYN01000191.1 GCA_900322085.1 uncultured Eubacteriales bacterium
GAGGCAAAGCAGATTCTCGACGTAGTGGACAGCTATTCCGCCGCGCTCGACCTGCTGGACAATTACGATCATCAGTGCATTCCCAAGCCCAAAGGAAGCGAAGCGACCTATGTGCTTTCCTACGACGAATGCCGCGAGCTGATCGACGGCATGAAATTTTCCGCCGACAGCGATCTCTTCGGCAACGAGAAGGACGACAGCTTCAAGGCAAGCATTGCGGCCATCTATCAGACCTTCTTCGGGGAGGACGTGTATCCCTCGCTGGAGGAAAAGGCCGCCAATCTCCTTTACTTCGTAACCAAGAATCATTCCTTCTCGGACGGCAACAAGCGAATCGCGGCGGCGGTATTCCTCTACTTCCTCGACAAAAACGGCATTCTCTTCAACGACGAGGGCGACAAGATCATCGCCGATTACACACTCGTCGCCATCACACTGATGATTGCGGAATCCAGAGCCGAGGAAAAGGAAGCTATGGTAAGCCTTATTATGAATTTCCTCAACTGACGCCCGGTATCCATCAGCTATGAATCAACACACATCAAACACATCAAACGATAAAAAAGAATTTCTGGAATGTGAGCGCAAATGGGTGTATTGGTGCCTGATAGCGGCGGCAGGCTGGTTCGGCGCCTACACCTTCCTGCTGCGCGGAGGGGTGTTCTGCAACGCCCAGACCGCCAACATCGTGCTGTTTGCCATGGCGGTCGGCAGAGGCGACCTTCGCTACGCGCTCTACCTGCTCATTCCTATAGGCGCGTATTTTGCGGGGGCTTTTTTCTCGGAATACATGGGCAAATCGGTCAAAAAGCTGCACTTTCTGCGATGGGATACCATTCTGGTGGGCGTGGAAACCGTTGCCGTGGTGATACTCGGACTGCTCCCCGCAAGCGTGCCGAATCAGATATGCCAGATCGCGCTCAATTTCATCTGCTCCATGCAGTTCAACACCTTCCGGCAGCTCGAGGGGACGCCCGCCGCCACCACATTTGTGACCAACCATATCCGTCAGGTCGGCTCCAACCTCGCCAAGTTCGCACGCCACCGCGACGAAGCCTCCGCACGCAAGGTCAGGACGCATGGCGCAATGATATTCTTTTTCTTTGCGGGCGGAGTGGTCAGCACGGTATGCTGTCAGTTATTCGGATATCCTTCCCTCTGCGGGTCGGCTGTCATTCTGCTGGCCGTATTCATCAGGCTGGTTCACGCCGACCTCTCCTACGAAAAAAACATGCTCGAACGTGTCCCCAGAGGTCACTGAATCATCAAAGGAAGGGAAGTGAACAGCTTTTTATGGCAGACGACTTTATGCAAAGCGCCGCGCCGTATTTCAGGCAGTCGGACACACAAATTTATTCAACGGTGCAGAGAATATCCGCCCTCTGCATTCTGCTGCCGCTGCCGCTGATTCATTACGGCGGCAGAGTGATTCTCATGGTGATTTTCGGCATACTCACCGCGGTGGGCGCTGAAGCACTGTGGAATTATGCCGCAAAGCAAAAACAGACCCTCTACGACATGACGGCTGTCGAAACGGGTCTTGCCTGCGCTCTGCTGATGCCCGCGTGCGCACATTACCAGCTTGTAATTTTTGCGGCGGCCTGTGCCATTCTGATTGGCAAAATGCCCTTTGGAGGACGGTTCCGCACGCCCTTTGTCCCTGCCGCGGTGGGATACTGTCTTGCGGCGGTGTGCTTCCCGCGCGAGACATTCACCTATTCCCAGCTCAACGAAAATGTGACTGCCAAGCTGTTTGCCTTCCAGTACAACGATTCCCTCACCCCGGCCTATTCTCAACTTGCTCTGCTGAGACAGGGGAAGGACCCCTTCACTCATATCAACGAATATCTCCTGGGGGAATTGGCCGGACCGCTTGGAACAACCTCTGTCGTGCTGCTGGCCATCGCCGCCATCTGGCTGCTGGTCGGAGGAAATCTCGCCTGGCAATGCGTGGTTTCATTTTCGGCGGCAGTGGCAGTGGTATCGTTTGCCGTGCCGTACCACACCACATCCACCTTTATGTATATTGCCTATGATCTGCTGGGAGGTTCCACCTTTTTCAGCTGCCTGTTTCTTGCCGCCTATCCCAATTACTGCCCCAAAACGGCAACGGCCCGGAGTATCTGGGGAGCCGTATGCGGGACTCTGGCGGTGATCATGCAGCACTTCGCCGCCGCGCCGGCGGGAGAAGCCGGCGGAATATTCGCGGTGCTCGTGATGACTCCCTTCTCCGACGCGTTTGACCGCATGGTCTGGCACTTCCGCAGCAGGGGAATCTCCTACCGCACGGTAAAAAAATCGCTGGGGCAAAAGCTCCGTTATCGCATGAAAACGCAGCAGGAGCGTGAACTCGATGAATTCAAGGAGACACAGTAGAAGCTCATTATTGGTTGATTACGGCGCCACCACCGGTGTGAAGCACCCGATGCTGATACACGGCGCGGGAATTACGGCGGTAGCGGCGGCATGTACATCCGCCGCAAACGCCCTCACTCTCTCGGTGATCATGCTGCTGCTCTGTTCGGGCGTGGCCATGGTCTACATCTTTGAACGCGGAGAATATGTATATCCCATGCTGGGCGTGATATATTTTACCGTGTCGTCGTTTGGCGCGTGTGTCTGCGCAACGGCTGTCAATTTCCTCTCCCCCGGCACCGCCGCAAGTCTGGGAATGTATCTGCCGCTGCTGGCAGCCGATCCCATCGTTCTGGCGCGAATACAGCCCGATTCCCCGTTTGTGTCGCCGTCCGATGCGCTGCCTTCCGCCGTCGGACTGTGGTGGATGTTTGCGGTAATGGCTCTGCCGATAGGTATCATACGGGAAATTCTGGGAAAAGGCACATTGTTCGGGCTGCCCCTTTTTTTCAATCCGGATGTCGGCGGAATGAGCCTGCCCTTTGCGGGATTGATTATGCTGGGCTTCGGAATGGCCCTATACAATCGCAACGCAGACGAGGTTTGATATATCCGCTATGATGTAACAAAATATTAACGTAATTTCCGTATCTTTGTGTTATAATTTTTTAATAGCCTGCTGACGTATCTCGGCGTGCGAGGATTGCGCCGTCAGATTTTGTGCCAGATGAAGGGAATTTCGCGCCGCCATACCTTCGCATTGCAAGTGAAATTCACAAAATGTGACGCAAAAAGATGCAAGCAAGGCGCGTGCGAAGGGATACGTCAGCAGGCTCTAAGGAGGATTTGAATAAATGGATAACTTTGACAACGATTTTGGTCTGGATACGCAGGATGACGGATTCACAGATGATTTCGGTGATGACTTCGGAGATGGCTCTGGAGACAGCTTCGGAGACGATTTCAGTGATGACTTTTTTGACGACGATGACTTCGGGTCGGACACGGAGCCATCCTCTGACGCCGGCACGCCTGTCTCCGGCTCCAAGTTTAACCGCTTCCGCAATAATCCCGCGCCGATCAACTTAAGCGATCAGAGCGGTATGCCGGAACAGCCTGACTCTCAGATGGTTCCGGAAGCGATTATTGTGTCCGAAGAGCATAGCTTCGCACAGCAGCCCGCCGAAGCCGTGCCGGCATATCAGGACGAAGCTCCCGCACCGCAGGAAGAACCCGTGTATCAGGAAGTTCCGGTATATCAGGAGGAGACTCCCGCGCCGCAGGAAGAGCCCGTGTATCAGGAAGTTCCGGTATATCAGGAGACTGCCGTGCCGCAGGAAGAGCCCCCCATTCAAAAGGATCCTGCCGAGCTGCTGATAGAATACACCGACTGTCACTATAAGCTCATAGCAAGCGGTACGGACATCAATGATCTGAACCGCAAATTTCTCTATGCTCTGCATTACGGTACTGAGTGGGGATACAGCACTGTGATGATTCCGGTCTCACAGAAGCTTGCCGACAAGCTTTGCCTTGATGAGAACGGCACGCCTGTCAGCACCGAGCAGCTTCGCCATACCCGCAAACAGGCGTTGTCTCAGGCGATTGATTTACCGGGGAATATCATTGACGAAAAATACAGACAAAAGACCGCTGTCATGGCAAGCAAGGGGATCGACATCAATGAGTTTGAACATGCCGATATTCCCGGCGCAGCCATCAACTGTTTCAGCTCATTTGTCAAAAACGGACTCACCACACGTGACCTGCTCCTCGTTCAGGTGCCGGTATCCAAGCCGTGGCAGGTATTTGCCTGGCTTCCTGTGGGCGGAGCAGAGGGAATGCCTTCCAATGAAGAGCTTATGACGGCTTCCAAGGAATGGTACGAAATCTGCGGAGCGGTTCCGGCGGTATTGGACTACGCAACGGTGGAATACTTCGTTCCAAACGGCAGGCCTTCCTATGACGATGCTCTGCGCATAGCCAGAGGTCACTTTGCTCTCTGTCATGAACGTGTGCTTCGTCTCACCAGAAGTCACACACTCAGCGAGCTGGTCAATACGCTCACCAAATCCTGCGTCTGGTATCTCGGCTGGAAGTAATAATCATCTTCAGATATTGGAACATTTAAACGGGGTGCCGCACTTGTTTCCGTGCGGCACCCCGTCTTTTTATTTTGATATTGACGGATCCACATGCACCATGCAGTGCTTGACGCTGGGAAATTCACGTTCCACACTGTCGTGAACACGTTCGGCTATGGCGTGCGCACAGGTCAGTGAAAGCTCGCCGTTCACCGTAATCACCACGTCCACATACACTCTTGCCCCGAACATTCTCGTCTTAAGCTCGGCAAGCGACTGCACACCCTCCTGAGAGAGTATCAGCTCCCGCATGGAGCTTTGGGTGGATTCATCGCACGCTTTGTCGGTCATTTTACCTACAGCGTCACTGAATATCTCCACCGACGCCTTGATAATAAATACACAAATGACAAGGCTTGCTATGGGTTCGCAAATCATAAGTCCCATGCGCGCCCCGATGATACCCGCCATTGCTCCCACGGACGAAAGCGCATCGCTCCGGTGGTGCCATGCGTCGGCTTTAAGCGCTGGCGACTGGATTTTTTTGGCGTAGAAAATCGTGAGCTGATACAGACCCTCTTTGGCGGCAATGGATATCATCGCGGCGATAAGCGCAGCAATTCCGGGCGTTGTGGCCTCCAGATATTCCGACGTAAGCAGCGAATCAAACGAGCCCTTCGCTATTCCCATGCCGGTGATAAAAAGTATCATAGCCAGAATGATTCCGGCCACACATTCCAGCCGTTCGTGACCGTAAGGGTGGTCTTTGTCCGCTTCCTTTGCCGACAGGCGGAAGCCTATTATCACGATAATCGTACTGAATACGTCGGAGGCGGAGTGAACCGCGTCCGACACCATAGCGCCGGAATGGGCCAGAATACCCGCCGCCAGCTTGCCTGCCGACAGAACCAGGTTGACCGCTATGCTGATAGCCGATACGCTTGACACGACCTTCTTACTGTCCATCACTATCCCTCCCGAATATACAAAAAAACTGCGGAACATTTTTGTCTGTCCCGCAGGCTTCCTTTCACAAAAGCTGTCATCTGCTGCCTGCACACGCAGGCCCGGCGTACTGACCCGCAGCCGCCTGTTCAGAATCATTATATTCTGTTTGCCCAAAAATGATACCACACCGTTAGCACTTTTATTGTAACATATTGCACAGTCTTTGTCAATCGGTATATTCCTCAAACTTAAACGCGTCAACGCCGCAATTGTACCAAATCAGCTTTTGAATGATGCGCTCTATGTACCAGCTCACATCGGTAATGGATTCGCTGTCGTCTTCAATGAGCGTTTTCCGGTTGATATTGGGCATGATAAGTATCTGGCTTGTGCTGTCCGCCAGCAGCGTAATGCCGTATTCCGTATCTCTGTAATACAGCACCAGCCCCACCAGTTCTTTCCGCTGACGCTTGCGCTCTATCAGGGCGTACAGATCGCTCTCGGAGATTTCCTCTATCTGCCAGTCAAAGCTGTCCCTGTCGCCCAGGGGCAGATATTCGGCATTGTCTTCCTCGTTGTAATATGTCCAGCCGAAGCTGTTGAGCAATGTAATAATATCCAGCACATTGTCCGAATAACGTGAGCAATCAAGCTCGAATGAGGCTTCTCTGCCCATACCGCACCTCCACCCGGCAGAAATCAATCATCTGATCATCATTAATACTATATCACATTTCATAAAGCAATGCAAGTGGGGCGTCACGGAAATCAATTTTGAAAAAAAGCGCGAAGCGCCGGAGCTAGCGAGCGAATGCAAGCGTGGGAGTCCAGGGGGTCTGGACCTCCTGGCGGGTGCAGGGCAGGTGCCCTGCCGGGGTAGTTTTTCGCTTGAAAAGCGGAAAACAGGGGCAGAGCCCATCGCTGCCATAC
>ONYN01000197.1 GCA_900322085.1 uncultured Eubacteriales bacterium
CCCCGCCAAGGCTCCGCCCTGGACGGGCCAGGAGGAACAAGTTCCCCCAGCTTTCGCTAGCGAAAGCTAAGACTCCCCACGCTCGCCTGGAGAAAAAAACGCTCGCTAGTTATGCGCTGCGCTACCTACTACCTTCTACCTTCTACCTTCTACCTTCTACCTTCTGTAAGCTATAACCTCGCGTCAGGGCAAAAGGTTGGCGAAAAAAATAAATTAAATCCAAAAAAAGGCCGACATAGCTTGACTGAATGCTGTGCCGGCCTTTTAAAGAACTGACGGAAGGAACTAATCTTCCACGTAATTTCTTATGCTCTTGATGTAATAGTCTCCGTTGGGCTTGATGGCCAGAACGTATTCCATAAACTTGTAACATTCGTTTTCGGAGCTTTCGGAGGAGGTCAGAGACATTTCCTCCTGACTGCTGTAGCCCACCACCAGGGATATGTAATCGCTCTTCTGTGCGATCTTGGTGATAACCGCCGTCGGACCGATGATTCCGCTTCGGGTGATGTGGAAGCTGTTGTCAATGCTGTCGTAATAATAGATGGCGCTGCCGTCGGATTCGCTCAGCACGTTCATATTGATCTGCACGTCGCTGCCGTACAGTTCCTTTGCTGCCTTTTCGACGTTTTCGGCGGGGAGCACGATCTTGTTGGTGGCGTCGGAAATAAGCTCGTAGCCCTCGGTCTCGTCCAGCTCACGGAGCGCGCGCCAGATGGAGCTTTGCAGCAGCGTATTGTTGTCAGCCTTCTCCACCGATTCAAAGGGAATGGGGTCGGTCAGCACGACCGGAGAGATGAATTCGGTGTATTCCGTCTTTTTTTCGCTGGTGCTGCCGATGTTGGTAAAGCCGGATATTACGGTCTTTACCGCGCTGAAAAGTATCATTACCGCAAACAGCAGAACCACCGCGCCAATGAATGCGGATATTCTGCGGCGAGTGCGTTTGTTGCGTGATGCCATATCGTCACCGTCCTCGTCTTCATCGAGCCACTGCTCCTGGAATTCGGCGTCGTCAATGTCCGTGGGTAATACGATGGGTCCCTCGGGAATCTTGAATACCGCCGTGGGATTTTCGTTGTGCTCTCTGGAATGTAAAAACAGGGTTTGATCCTGTCCCTTGCTGGCTTCGGGGTTGACAATTGCCGGATTTTCGTCCACAATCAGCACCGATTCAAAGACGTTTTCGTCCTTTTCTTTGTCCTTTTCGCGCGGAAGGTACTCCCTGACGCCTTCTTCATCGGATGCCGGGACTTTGACCTCGGGCGTTACCGCAATGTCATCTATGCTGACGCTGAATACGCCGGATTCGTCGGACGATTTTTGGTCGTCGGGCAGAATGTCCTCGTTTTCCTGACGAAATACCTCGGCAAGCTCGGCGGCTTCCGCCAGCTTGTCTATCTTGTTCTGGACCGTGTCGCCGCTTTCCGTGTCCGCTTCAGGCTGCGCTACCTTTGTCTCGGCAAAAATATCCTCCTCCAGGTCGGATACAATCACTTCCACTTCCCGCTCGGACGGTGCTTCGGTCTCCTGGGCAATTTCGACAACTGCTTCGGCCTCTCTGGCGGTTTGGGCAACGGCCTGTGCCTCTTCGTCGGATTCGCCTGCCTGATCGTCCTGGGCCGCTGCGGATTCTTTATCCAGTTCGGCGGAGTCGATGATGACTTCGGGAACAAAGTCCACTGTGATCTCATCGGAGTCATCGGAGGCAATTTCGCCCGCGGATTCGTCCTGTTTCTGACCGTCTCCTTGCAGGAACTGGTTGAGGTCGACCATCTCAATGATCTCCTGCTCCGTGTCCTCTTCGTCAGACGGCGCCATATCTTCATCGGTCTGTTCCCCGGCTTCGATATAGGACTGCATCAGTCGCTCGGAGAGAAGGGAACCGCTGTCGCTGTCGGAAGCCTGCTGTGTCTCTTGGCTCTCCGCGCGGGGAGGAATGATTTCATTCCAGCCCTCGTCCGCGTCAGCTTCAAACGAGAATGCGGAACCGACGGCGAATTCCGTACCTTCTTTGACGGCGTCGAAGCTGCGGACACTTTCCGCTTTCTCCTGCTGAACGGCAGCCAGTATGTCTTCAATGGAAATGCTGCCGACCACTTCGGCGATGTCCTCCAGAGGCTCGCTGTCCGGGGCGTCCGATATGTCGGGCATCGGCGGAAGCTCGCTGACTGATTCTCCGGAAATTTCCGGCTTCTGCGCCGCAGATGTGTCATCTGTCTCGTGTGGTTCGGCTGTTCCGGAACGGAATTCGGGTTCTGCGACCGCATTGGCCTTTTGCTCGGCTTCGGCCGCCTCCATTTCGTTTTCCTTCACGATCTTGTCGTAGGGAAGAAGGTCATCGTCACCCAGCATGACAGGCTTGACGATCATCGGAGCATCCTCGGGAAGCTCCTCGCTGAAATCCATGCGCTTTTTCTTGGTGGGCTTGGCCTTTTTGCCTGCGAACTTGGTGGTTTCCTGTGGCTTGGGAGGAAATGCCGCGTCGTAGAATTCTTCCCAGTTGACGCCGACGTTGGTATTCGCCTGTTTTTCCGCCTTGGGCATGTTCTCTATGACGTCGGACATAGAGGCGATATCGTCTATCATCTGCTCTGTCACGGAATGTGCCGCCACGCCCTTGGCGATTTTATCCATAGCGGCGCGTTTAGCCTCCGTCTTGGCCGCTCGCTGGCGTGCGCTGTCCTCTTTGCTGCGGTGTTTTCTCTTGCGATGGCTGCCGCCGCCGTTGCCCGTCGTCTGCTGGGCGGCATCGCTGCCGCTCTCGGGCTTTGAAGCCGATTCCTCCGCGGCGGAGGCAGTTTCCGCAGATTCGGGCTGAGAATGTTCCTGTGCCGCGATCTGCTGCATGGTCATATTGTTGGAAGCCGCCCATTTCGGAGGGGGCATAGTGACCGTCGGGGGAACATATCCGGTCGGCTGAGGCGGATATTGTGCCGGAGACGGAGCGGGACTTTGTGCCGGACCCCACGCGGCCTCTGTCATTGCCGCGTTGATGGCGGCGTACCGCTCCTCTTCCACCGCCTTGGCGCGAGCCGCGGAAGCATCGGAAATCGGACGCTTCTTGGCCTCCGGGTGATAATTGCCGTCCGCCGAATAGCCCGTATAGGGATTCGGGCGGTTGCTGTATTCCTCACTGTAACGCTTGACAGGCTTCTTGTTTCTTTTGCGGCGCGGCTGATTGTTTTTGCCCTGGTGATGATTGTTGCTTGCGTTTGCCACTTAAAGTCATTCCCCCTGCTATCTGATTTGTCCGTCTCCCTGAATGATGAATTTGGAGCTGGTGAGCTGTCGGATCCCCATGGGACCGCGTGCGTGGAGCTTCTGGGTGGAGATGCCGATTTCGGCGCCCAATCCGAATTCCCCGCCGTCGGTGAAGCGAGTGGAGCAGTTGACATATACCGCCGCGCTGTCCACCGAGGAGGTAAATTTTTCGGCTGAGAAGTAATCCGACGTAACAATGCACTCGCTGTGTCCTGTGGAATATTTTGCGATATGATCAATGGCCTCGTCGAGTGAATCAACCACACGGCATGCCAGAATATAGTCAAGGAATTCGGTCGCGTAATCCTCGTCGGTCGCCGGAATGACACATTCGCCCAGAATGGCCGCTGTGCGTTCGCAGCCGCGTATTTCGACCTTTTTGTCGTCCAGACGCGCCTTGATGACCGGAAGTGCCTTTTGCGCGATGTCCTTATGCACCAGAATGGTTTCGATGGCGTTGCACACACTGGGACGGGATGTCTTGGCGTTGTATATGATATTGGCCGCCATATCGGTGTCGGCGGTGCTGTCGACATACACATGACAGTTGCCCACACCTGTTTCGATGACCGGAACGGTGGAATTGCGCACCACAGCCTTGATAAGACCCGCGCCGCCTCTGGGAATCAGCACGTCGAGATATCCGTTCATGCGCATCATCTGATTGGCGCTTTCGCGGGAGGTGTCGGAAACGAGCTGGATGCAGTCGGCGGGAAGTCCGGCGGAAGCGACTGCCTGACGCAGGACGTCCGCGATGGCCATATTGGAATGAATGGCCTCCTTGCCTCCGCGAAGTATGCAGGCGTTGCCCGATTTGAGGCAGAGTGCGGCCGCGTCGGAGGTGACGTTGGGACGCGCTTCAAATATAATCCCGACCACACCGAGAGGAACACGCACACGCTGAATTTTCATGCCGTTGGGTCTGACGCTGCCCTCGATCACCTCGCCGACGGGATCGGCGAGGGCCGCCACCTGACGGACGCCGTCCGCCATGCCGGCAATGCGTTCGGGTGTGAGGCGAAGACGGTCCATCAGGCTGTCCTTCATGCCGTTTTGTTTTGCGTTGTCAAGGTCTGTGCGGTTGGCCGCGATGATGCTGTCAGCGTTTGCTTCCAGCGCGTTTGCCATAGCATCCAGCGCCTTGTTTTTGACCGCGGTACCTGCTACGCCGAGAATTCTGGCGGCGGATCTGGCGGCGGCGCCCATTTTTTCAGTATCCATTGCTATTGCTCCTCCGTGTAAGTATGGAAGTAGTAAAGTAGTAAGCGTGAAATTCAGTTGGAAGCGTCGGCCGGGGGAACAAAGTGGGTGCCGACGACCCTGCCGTCTGTCAGGGCATAGAGATTCTGCGGGTCGCTGCTGACGATGTACGTGTCGATTCCGGCGGAGCAGGCGAATTCGGCGGCCTGAAGCTTAGTCACCATGCCGCCGGTGCCGCGTTTGGAGCCGGAGCCGCCCGCCATTTCCCGGAGTGCGTCGGTGATTTCAAGCACAACGGGGATCTGGACGGCCGAATCGTCCTCGCGGGGGTTGCGGTTGTAAAGACCGTCTATGTCGGTGACAAGCACAAGCGCCTGTGCTCCTATCAGCTTGGCAACGATAGCCGAGAGGTTGTCGTTGTCGCCGATATTGCTGCCGGTCAGCTCATCAATGGCGACGGTATCGTTTTCGTTGACGATGGGAATGATGGACATATCCAGCAAAGCGGACATGCAGTCGATGACGTTTTGTTTGTGGTGCTCGTTTTCCACATCGTAGCGAGTGAGAAGCACCTGCGCGGTTTTCATGCCGTACTCGGCGAATATCTTGTCGTAAAGAAACATCAGTTCGCACTGACCCACGGCAGCCATCGCCTGTCTGCCGGCGGTATCGGTGGGACGCTGTTCCAGTCCCATTTTGCCGACGCCGACGCCGAGGGCGCCGGACGTGACCAGCACAATTTCCTTGCCGCCGTTGCAGAGGTCGCTGATGACGCGGCAGAGGTGGTCGATGCTGCGGATATTGGGCTTGCCGTTTTCATATGTAAGGGTGGAAGTTCCCACCTTGATGACGATACGCTTTGCGTTTTGTATATTGGCCAAATGAATGTCACTCTCCGGGCGGTTCAATTGATAATTTGCTTATTCAAGTATTATATCAAAAAGGCGCTGCAAATTCAACCGCTAAATGTGCCTAAATTTGCGTGATTATACCTGTAAAACCGCAACATATTGATGCCTGCTGAACGGGCCTTATCCATTGTATGCCCCGTCGTGCGGTCAGAACACCGTAAGGGATTCCCATAGAGTTATATTATAGCATACATATCAGCAAAAAGCGCAGATATTACAGAACTGTTATCTTTTGTTAACATTTTATGAAAACGGGCTTTGAACGGAACATGAACCGCTGAGAAAAAAATAGAATAAAAAATGAAAAAAAATAAAAAAATGACTTGACAAAGCGATTGTAATATGATAATATATTTCTTGCTAACTGAGTTAGCGAACTAACTGAGTTAGTCAATTTATGCGGATATGGCGGAATTGGCAGACGCGCTAGATTCAGGTTCTAGTGAATGCAAGTTCATGCAGGTTCAAGTCCTGTTATCCGC